>NZ_JBHSEW010000004.1:0-241087 GCF_042654765.1 Comamonas nitrativorans
AGGATAACGGGATTGACCTGCAGATTGTGAAGCTGCCCGAAGCGAAAAAAGGCTTTGTGCTGCTGCCCCGGCGCTGGGTGGTGGAGCGCAGCTTCGGCTGGCTGGCGAGGTTCCGCAGGCTCTCGCGGGACTATGAGCGACTGCCCGAAGTGCTCGGCGGGCTGCATTTCCTAGTCTTTGCGGTACTCATGTTGCCTGCCGCCGTACGGGTACTGGCTGGTGCGGGAAGTTCATAACACGCTCTAGAACGTGTTTACGACAGTACGTGCAGGCGGATGCGCTCCACCTCCCAGCCCTTGCTGCGCAGGTGGGCAGCAAAGGCCGGCAGCAACTGGCGCAATTTGGCCGCAGCGCTGGGGGAGGGGACGTGCAGGCACCAGGTGGTGCCGTCGATCGGCCCGGCCTGCACGCTGGTGCGCAGCCCGGGGGGGATGAGGGCGGCAATGCTGCGCAGGCGCTGCTGCGCTTCCTGGTTCTGGCGCAGCAGGTGGGCCAGTTCGGGCGCTTCCTGGCTGGCTTGCTGCACGCTGATGGCATGGTGGCGTCGATGGTGCATCGGGCGATTATCTGCGGCAGGTAGAATTACCGATTGGCTTTTTGCCAGATACTTATCTTGTGATGGCTGGATAAGCCCTTATCTGTCGACCGTTACAACCGTGATACATAACTCTTGAAGGATTGGGCCGCTGGGCGGCTGCCTTGGGCAGTGCTTGGCAGGCTTGACGTGCATGGCCAATTTCCTGACCTCCATTTTTGGTAGCCGCAATGACCGGCTGCTCAAGCAATACCGTAAAACCGTTGCCCGCATCAATGCGCTGGAGCCGCAGTTCGAGCAGCTCTCCGACGATGCCCTGCGTGGCAAGACCCAGGAGTTCAAAGACCGGCTGGCGCAGGGGCAGACGCTGGACGATCTGCTGCCCGAGGCCTTTGCCGTGGTGCGCGAGGTGTCCAAGCGGGTGCTGAAGATGCGCCACTTCGACGTGCAGCTCATGGGCGGTATGGGGCTGCACCAGGGCAAGATTTCGGAAATGCGCACAGGGGAGGGCAAGACGCTGACCTCCACCTTGCCCGTGTACCTGAATGCGCTGACCGGCAAGGGCGTCCACATCGTCACGGTGAACGATTACCTGGCGGCCCGCGATGCCGAAACCATGCGTCCGCTGTACCACTTCCTGGGCATGTCGGTGGGCGTGAACCTGCCCCAGGCGCCGCGCGAGGACAAGCAGCTGGCCTATCTGGCCGACGTGACCTACGGCACCAACAACGAGTACGGCTTCGACTACCTGCGCGACAACATGGTCTACGACGCGGGCGACCGCGTGCAGCGCGAGCTGAACTTTGCCATCGTGGACGAGGTGGACTCCATCCTGATCGACGAAGCCCGCACGCCGCTGATCATCAGCGGGCAGGCCGACGACAACACGGCGCTGTATCTGGCGATCAACCAGATCGCCCCGCAGCTCACGCGCCAGGAAGGCGAGGCCGATCCGCGCACCGGCGAGGGCGTGACCAAGCCGGGCGACTTCACCGTGGATGAAAAATCCCATCAGGTGTTCCTGACCGAGCAGGGCCACGAAAACGCCGAAGCCATCCTTTCCAAAGCCGGGCTGCTGCCCGAGGGCGCGTCGCTGTACGACCCGGCGCACATCGTGCTGGTACACCATTTGTACGCTGCGCTGCGGGCGCACCACATCTACCACCGCGACCAGCACTACGTGGTGCAGAACGGCGAAGTGGTCATCGTGGACGAGTTCACGGGCCGCCTGATGTCGGGCCGCCGCTGGAGCGATGGCCTGCACCAGGCCGTCGAAGCCAAGGAGGGGGTGAACATCCAGGCCGAGAACCAGACCATGGCCTCGATCACCTTCCAGAACTATTTCCGCCTGTATGCCAAGCTGTCCGGCATGACCGGCACGGCGGATACCGAGGCGTACGAGTTCCAGCAAATTTACGGGCTGGAAACCATCGTCATTCCGCCGAACAAGCCCAGCCGGCGCGAAGACCAGCTCGACCGCGTCTACAAGACCACGCCGGAGAAATACAAGGCCGCCATCGACGACATCCGCGCCTGCCACGAGCGCGGCCAGCCGGTGCTGGTGGGCACCACCTCGATCGAGAACTCGGAAATCATCGACCAGCTCCTGACCAAGGCCGGGCTGGAACACCAGGTGCTGAACGCCAAGCAGCACGCCAAGGAGGCGGACATCATCGCCCAGGCCGGGCGCAAGGGCATGATCACCATCGCCACCAACATGGCGGGCCGGGGCACCGACATCGTGCTGGGCGGCAACATCGGCAAGGACATTGCGGCCATCGAGGCCAATGCCGAACTGAGCGACAGCGACAAGCAGCAGCAGGTCGACGCCCTGCGCAGCCAGTGGCAGCAGGACCACGAGGAAGTCAAGGCCCTGGGCGGCCTGCGCATCATCGCCACCGAACGCCACGAAAGCCGCCGCATCGACAACCAGCTGCGCGGTCGCTCGGGCCGCCAGGGCGACCCCGGATCGTCGCGCTTCTACCTGAGCCTGGACGATCAGCTGATGCGCATCTTTGCCGGCGATCGCGTCCGCGCCATCATGGATCGCCTGAAGATGCCCGAAGGCGAAGCCATCGAGGCCGGCATGGTCACGCGCAGCATCGAAAGCGCCCAGCGCAAGGTCGAAGGGCGCAACTTCGACATCCGCAAGCAGTTGCTGGAATACGACGACGTGGCCAACGAGCAGCGCAAGGTGATTTACGAGCAGCGCAACGCCATTCTGGACACGCCCGACCTGACGGCCATGATCCAGAAGATGATCGAAGGCTGCGTGCAGGACCTGGTGCGCCAGTACGTGCCGGCCGACTCCATGGAAGAGCAGTGGGATCTGCCCGGCCTGGAAAAAGCCCTGGGCGAATGGCATTTGCAACTGGGCCTGCAAGCCCAGGCGGCGCAAAACGACAGCATCACCGACGAGGACATCTTGGCGCTGGTGCAGGAGGCCGCCAAGGCCCTGTACGAGAGCAAGCTGGAGCTGGCCGGCAGCGAGCAGTTCATGCACTTCCAGCGTGCCGTGCTGCTGCAAAGCTTCGACACCAACTGGCGCGATCACCTCTCGGCGCTGGACTACCTGCGCCAGGGCATCCACCTGCGCGGCTTTGCGCAGAAGCAGCCCAAGCAGGAATACAAACGCGAAGCCTTCGAGCTGTTCAGCCAGCTGATCGACGTGGTGAAGAACGAAGTCACCCGCGTGCTGCTGACCGTGCGCATCCGCGAGCCCGAAGCCTTGCAGCAGGCCGCCGACAGCATCGAACAGCGTGCCGAGCATGTGCCCGGAATGCAATACGCCAGCGCGGACAACGACAAGAGCGACCTGCCGGGCGACGACTTCCAGCTCCCCGAAGGCGTGCGCGTGGGCCGCAACGACCCCTGCCCCTGCGGCAGCGGCAAGAAGTTCAAGCAGTGCCACGGCAAGCTGTCGTGAGATAGCGCCTGGCAGGCTTTCCAAGCTTTCCAAAACGGGCTGCGGCCCGTTTTTTTATCGCTGCGGCCACGCTCCATAATTCACCCTTTGCCGTTTGTTCTGCTGTTTTCCCTCTCAAGGATTGCCATGCCTGTAAACCTGCCCCTTCCCCAAGCCCCTGACCTGCACCCGGTCGTCGGTGTGCGTATCGGCGTCACCGAAGCCGGTGTGCGCAAAGCGAACCGCAAGGACTTGACGGTTTTTCTGCTGGACGAAGGCGCCAGTGTGGCCGGGGTGTTCACGCAGAACCGTTACTGCGCCGCACCGGTGCAGGTGTGCCGGGAACATCTGGCGGCGGGCCAGGGCATCCGCGCCCTGGTGGTGAATACGGGCAATGCCAATGCGGGCACGGGTGCCCCGGGGCTGGCCGATGCGCGGGCCACCTGCGCGGCGCTGGCGGACGCCCTGGGCGTGGCGCCCGGCGCCATCCTGCCGTTTTCCACCGGTGTGATCATGGAGCCGCTGCCGGTGCAGCGCATCGTGGCCGGGCTGCCCGCTGCCATTGCCGGCGCCCGGGCAGACAACTGGCTGGCCGCCGCCGAAGGCATCATGACCACCGACACCCAGCCCAAGGCGTACAGCCGCCAGGTGCAGGTGGGCGGCAAGACCGTCACCGTGACCGGCATCAGCAAGGGCGCGGGCATGATCCGCCCGAACATGGCGACCATGCTGGGCTTTCTGGCCACCGATGCGGCCATTGCCCCGGCGCTGCTGCAAGGGTTGGCCAGGGAGCTGGCCGAGGGGTCGTTCAACCGCGTGACCATCGACGGCGATACGTCCACCAACGATTCCTTCGTCGTCATTGCCACGCATCGGGCCGGGAACGCGCAGATCGCCGACTGGGCCGGTGCCGACGCACAGGCACTCAAAGCCGCCCTGCTGGACGTGGCCCGCCTGCTGGCCCAGGCCATCGTGCGCGACGGCGAGGGCGCAACCAAGTTCATCACCGTGCAGGTCGAAGGCGGCAAGACCGAGGAAGAATGCCGCCTGGCGGCCTATGCCATTGCCCATTCGCCGCTGGTGAAAACCGCCTTCTACGCCAGCGACCCGAACCTGGGGCGCATCCTGGCCGCCGTGGGCTACGCGGGGATTGCCGACCTGGACCAGAACGGCATCGAGCTGCACCTGGACGACGTGCATGTCGTCACCCGGGGCGGGCGCAATCCGGCCTACCGCGAGGAAGACGGCCAGCGCGTGATGAAGCAAAGCGAAATCACCGTACGCGTGCATCTGGGCCGGGGCAGCGCCAGCCAGACGGTGTGGACGTGCGATTTCAGCCACGACTACGTGACCATCAACGCCGATTACCGTTCTTAACGATTAAATTGAATAGCTTTTTCCGCTGATGAACAAACGATTTCAAATACTTTTAATGCTGAAATCGTTTATTCACCATCGGTAACAGCTCTTTTTTTATGCAAGATACCGATCTCTCCACTTTTTCCCCGCTGGAACGTCTGGTGGCCCGTGCCGAGCAGCTCATGCAGCGCATCGAGGCCGTGCTGCCCCAGCCGTTGCAGGCGCCAGCCGACTGGGGCGCGGCGATTGCCTGGCGCTACCGCAAGCGGGCCAACGGCTGCGGCGTGCTGGAGCCGGTGCGCCACGTCGGCGCGATGCAGCTCTCCGATTTGCAGAACATCGACGTGCAGAAGGACAAGATCGCCCGCAACACCGAGCAGTTCGTGCAGGGCCGCACCGCCAACAACGTGCTGCTGACCGGGGCGCGGGGCACGGGCAAGTCGTCGCTGATTCGCGCCTGCCTGCACGCCTACGCGGGCCAGGGGCTGCGCCTGATCGAAGTGGACAAGGCCGACCTGACCGATCTGCCCGACATCGTGGAGGTGGTCGCCGCGCGGCCCGAGAAATTCATCATCTACTGCGACGACCTGAGCTTCGAGGAGGGCGAACCGGGCTACAAGGCCATGAAGTCCATCCTGGACGGCTCGGTCAGCGCCGCCACGCCCAACGTGCTGGTCTACGCCACCAGCAACCGCCGCCACCTGCTGCCCGAATACATGACGGACAACCTGCAGACCTCCAAGGGCGAGAACGGAGAAATCCACCCCGGCGAGGTGGTGGAGGAAAAAATATCCCTCTCCGAGCGCTTTGGCCTGTGGGTCAGCTTCTACCCCTTCAGCCAGGACGAATACCTGCGCGTGGTGGCGCAGTGGCTCTCCAGCCTGGGGCTGGATGCGGCGGCCATCGCGGCGGCGCAGCCCGAAGCCCTGGTCTGGGCGCTGGAGCGCGGCTCGCGCAGTGGCCGCGTGGCCCAGCAGTTCGCCCGCGACTACGCAGGCCGCAGCCAGGATGCCGACCGGGCCGCAGTTGCCCGCCCCCGGATTGACGACGTGCAAGGACTGAGCGATGGCGCAGAAATCTGAAAACGCCGTGCGCGGGGCCGTGCGTGTGGAAGTGGCCGTGGGCGTGCTGATCCGCGAAAGCGACGGCGCATTGCTGCTCACCAGCCGCCCGGCAGGCAAGGCGCGGGCGGGCTGGTGGGAGTTTCCCGGCGGCAAGCTGGAAGCGGGGGAAACCGTCGAACAGGCCCTGCGCCGCGAGTTGCAGGAAGAAATCGGCATCACCATCGACCACTGCCTGCCCTGGCAGGTCACGGAGCATGACTACCCCCACGCCCAGGTGCGCCTGCACTGGTGCAAGGTCACGCGCTGGCAGGGCGAACTGGTCATGCGCGAAGGCCAGGAAATGGCCTGGCAGCAACTGCCGCTGACCGTGCGCCCGGTGCTGGAAGGGGCGCTGCCTGCCTTGCAGTGGCTCTCGGACGAGCGCGGGCTGGTCTTTGATGCCGGCGCGTATGCCGCCACAGCCGTCACTGCCGTGGATGCCGCCCCCGGCGCCTGATCATGCCCATGCCGACGCCGCAAGCCGCGCCACAAGGCAGCGACCGGCACGCCGCATGGCTGGGCGTGCTGGCCCTGACCCTGGGGGCGTTCATCTTCAACACCAGCGAGTTCGTGCCCGTGGGCCTGCTGGGCAGCATCGGCCACAGCTTTGCCATGCGGCCCGAGCAGGTGGGGCTGATGCTGACGCTGTACGCCTGGCTGGTCGCGCTGGCCTCTTTGCCGCTGATGCTGGCCACCCGCGCCTGGGAGCGCCGCAGCCTGCTGCTATGGGTGTTCGCCCTGTTCGTGGCGTGCCAGGCGCTGACCGGGCTGGCGGGCAGCTTCACGGTGCTGGTGCTGGCCCGCCTGGGTGTGGCGCTGGCGCACGCGGTGTTCTGGTCGATCACCGCGTCTTTGGTGGTGCGGGTGGCGCCCGAGGGCAAGAAAGCCCAGGCGCTGGGCCTGCTGGCCACCGGCACCACGCTGGCGATGGTGCTGGGCGTGCCCCTGGGCCGGATCGTGGGCGATGCGCTGGGCTGGCGCAACAGCTTCTGGCTGATCGGCGTGGTGGCCGTGCTGGTGGCCCTGGTGCTGGCCCGCAGCCTGCCGCGCCTGCCCAGTGAAAACTCCGGCAGCCTGGCCAGCGTGCCCGTGCTGCTGCGCCGCCCGGCGCTGATGGCGGTGTTCGGCCTGCAGGTGCTGGTGGTGACGGCGCAGTTCATCATGTACAGCTACATCGAACCCTGGGTGCAGGCACAGGCCGGGCACAGCTCGCAGGTGACCACGGCGGTGCTGCTGCTGTTCGGCGCCTGCGGCATGTTGGGCAGCCTGCTGTTCAGCCGCTGGGGGTTGAAGGTGCCGCTGCGCTTTCTGGTGATCGCCCTGGCCACCCTGGCGCTGTGCCTGGGCCTGCTGCCCGTGGCCGGGCAGGCAGTCTGGAGCCTGTACGCACTGACGGTGGTCTGGGGCGCGGCGGTGATGGCCGTGGTGCTGCCCATGCAGGCGCAGGTGCTGCACCTGAGCCGCGATGCCACGGACGTGGGCATGGCGATTTTCTCCGGCGTATTCAACCTCGCCATTGGCGCGGGCGCCTTGCTGGGCAGCCAGATCGGTCAGCACGCGGGGCTGGGCTATCTGAGCAGCAGCGCCGCCGTGCTGGCGGCCCTGGGGCTGGCCTGGACGCTGTGGGCGCAGCGACGCTGGCAGATGATGGCGCAGTAGCGCCGTGTGGCTATTTATTGCTTCGGCAGGCTGGGCGCGTCGATGAAGTCGTCCAGCCGCAAGCCCTTCTCGGCCAGCAGCGCCTCCAGCACCGGGCGCAGCCGCCCCAGGCTGGCAGCCACGGTGTCGCGCACGGTATCGACCATCACCTGGGTGCTGCGCTCGATCTCGATGTTCACCGCGTCGCCCACGCGCTTGTCCTCGAACACCGTGGCGCGGCGGGTTTCGGGGATGAGCCACACCTCGAACCAGCCCGCCTGCCGGTCGGCCTCGGACACCGTCAGGCTCGCGCCGTTGATGGCGATATAGCCTTTGGCGAACACATAGGGGGCCAGCGCAGCGGGCAGGCCGAAGCGGATTTTGTAGTTCGTCTCGGTGGGCACGATCTCCAGCAATTGCGCCGTGCCGTCGACGTGGCCCGAGAGGATGTGCCCGCCCACTTCCGCCCCCTCCTTGGCAGCACGCTCCACGTTCACCCGCTGGCCGACGCGGTAGCTGCCCAGGGTGGTGATGGCCAGACTGTGCTGCATCACGTCGAAGCGGGCGCGGGTGGGCGAGAGGATTTCCGTCACCGTCAGGCACACGCCGTCGGTGGCAACGCTGGCGCCAATCGCCAGACCCTGGCAAAAGCCTTCGGGAAACTCCAGGGTAAAGGTGCGCAGGCCAGGTTGCTCCTGCAAATCCGCAATGGTGGCGACGGCCTGGACGATGCCGGTAAACATGGATGGGGCTGTGCTTTCTTCAGGTGGAGGGTTTCTCGTCGATAGACCAGGGGTTGCCAGTGTCTTAAGTGGCCGATTGTTGCGGGGCCAGCAACTGCCACGCCAGCGCTTCCCCGGCGGCCAGGGGTTTCAGCTCGGCGCCTTCGCCAAAGGCGAAGCTGTCGGGCGGCGTCCAGCTTTGTTGCACCAGGGTGACGGTGCCGGTGTTGCGCGGCAGGTTGTAGAAGTCCGGGCCGTGGAAGCTGGCGAAGCCTTCCAGCTTGTCCAGCGCATTGGCGGCATCGAAGGCGGCGGCGTACAGCTCCAGTGCGGCGTGGGCGCTGTAGCAGCCGGCGCAGCCGGTGGCGTGTTCCTTCAGATGGGCGGCATGGGGGGCGCTGTCGGTGCCCAGGAAGAATTTGGGGTTGCCGCTGGTGGCGGCCTGCACCAGCGCCTGGCGGTGTTTCTCGCGTTTGAGGACGGGCAGGCAGTAGTAGTGCGGGCGGATGCCGCCGGTGAAGATGGCGTTGCGGTTGAACAGCAGATGCTGCGGCGTGATGGTGGCGGCGACGAAACGGTCGGCCCCGGTCACGTACTGGGCGGCCTCCCTGGTGGTGATGTGTTCGAAGACGATTTTCAGCTCGGGAAAGTCGCGGCGCAGGGGGATGAGCTGCTGCTCGATGAAGGCGGCTTCGCGGTCGAACAGGTCGATGGCGCTGCTGGTGACTTCGCCGTGTACCAGCAGCAGCAGGCCTTCGCGCTGCATGGCTTCGAGTACCGGATAGATCTTGCGCAGGTCGGTCACGCCGAAGTCGCTGTTCGTCGTTGCACCTGCGGGGTAGAGCTTGCAGGCGACGATGCCGGCGGCCTTGGCGCGGGCGATTTCCTCGGGGGCCAGGTTGTCGGTCAGGTACAGCGTCATCAGCGGCTCGAAGGGCACGCCCGCAGGCACGGCGGCCAGGATGCGTTCCTTGTAGGCCAGCGCCTGCGCGGTGGTTGTCACCGGCGGTTTCAGGTTGGGCATGATGATGGCGCGGGCGAACTGTGCGGCGGTGTGGGGCACGACGGCGTGCATGGCGGCGCCATCGCGCACGTGCAGGTGCCAGTCGTCGGGGCGGGTAAGGGTCAGGGTGGGCGTAGTCATGGCCGGGATTATGGCGGGGCGGTGCCGATTTTCCCGAGGTGTCGGCAAGGGTTATTTGGAAGCGATCGAAAGTGTCACGAATGTGACAATTGATGTAGTCTCTGCACTGAATGGGATCCGTTCGATTCCTATGCCAAGGAGGGCACCATGTTCTTTCTGCACCGTCTGCATCTGCGCCAGAAGCTGTTTTTATTGATGGGGATGCTGGTGTTTCTGACCGGGATTTCCGCCGTCACGCAGTGGGGTGTTACCGAAGCGAATCACGCCATCTCCCAGGCCCGCCATAACCGCTATGACTCCTACATGCTGGCCAACGAACTGCGCCATAGCTCCGACGACCTGACCCGTCTGGCACGCACCTACGTCGTCACGGGCGAGCCGCGCTGGGAGCAGCAGTACAACGAAGTGGTGGCCATCCGCACCGGGCAGCAGGCCCGCCCGGCAGGGTACGAGGGCATTTACTGGGACTTCCGGGCGGCCGATGCGCCGGTGCCCAGTGGCAGCGGCGAGCGCATTGCCCTGCTGGACATGATGAAGCGGGCCGGTTTTTCCCAGGCCGAGCTGGACAAGCTCGATGAGGCCCAGAAAAACTCCACCGCGCTGGTCGATACCGAGGTCGAGGCGATGAACCTCGTCAAAGGGCTGGTCAGCGACGGCAAGGGCGGCTTCGTCCAGGGGGAGCCGGACATGGAGAAGGCGCGTGCCTTGCTGCACAGCGCCCACTACCACCAGGAAAAGGCCAGGATCATGCAGCCCGTGCAGGCGTTTTTCGAGCTGCTGGAAGTGCGTACCGGGGGCGCCGTGGCGGCTGCCGAGAAAAACGCGACGTGGTGGCATTGGGTGCAGATCGTCAGCTGTGGCGCGGTGCTGGCGCTGTTCTTTGTCCTGCTCTACAGCATTCTGAACAACATCATCGCCGCCCTGCGCAGCGCCGTGCGTAACGTGCAGGCCACGGCCAGTGGCGATCTGACGCAGGAAATCCATGCCCGGGGCGAGGATGAAGTCGGTCAGTTCCTGCACGCTCTGGCGCAGATGCAGCAAAGCCTGATCCGGGTGGTGACGACGGTGCGCCAGAGCAGCGATTCGGTCGCCGTTGCCAGCACTGAAATTGCCCAGGGCAACCACGACCTGAGCGCCCGCACCGAAAGCCAGGCCAGCGCCCTGGAAGAGACGGCGGCCTCGATGGAGGAGCTGTCCTCCACCGTGCAGCAAAACGCCAGCAACGCCCAGCAGGCCAATCAACTGGCGCGGGCCGCCAGCACCGTGGCCGAGCAGGGCGGCGCCGTGGTGGCCCAGGTGGTGGACACCATGCAGGAGATCAGCGACAGCTCGAAAAAAATCACCGACATCATCGCGGTGATCGACGGCATCGCTTTCCAGACCAATATCCTGGCGCTGAACGCCGCCGTGGAAGCGGCCCGCGCGGGCGAGCAGGGCCGGGGTTTTGCCGTCGTCGCCAGCGAGGTGCGCAGCCTGGCCGGGCGCAGCGCCGAGGCGGCCAAGGAGATCAAGCAGCTCATCTCCCAAAGCGTCAGCCGCGTGGAAAACGGTACGGCCCTGGTCGATCGCGCCGGAGCCACCATGCAGGAAGTGGTGGGCAGCATCCGCCGCGTGACCGACATCATGGGCGAGATCAGCGCCGCCAGCCAGGAGCAGAACGCCGGTATGCACCAGGTGGGCGAAGCGGTCACGCAGATCGACCAGACCACCCAGCAGAATGCCGCCCTGGTCGAGGAAATGGCGGCTGCGGCCAGCAGCCTGAAAAAGCAGTCCGAAGAACTGGTGCAGGCCGTGGCGGTGTTCAAGCTGCACCCCGGCAGCAGCGCCGCTGCCCATGCGCCCGTCCCGCACCATGCGCCTGCCAATCCTTCTGCCAGCGTGCCGACAGCCGCCGCGCCGCGTGCCGTGGCCGGTACGGCCAGGGCGCCCGGCGCCTTGAAGAAGCCCGCGCCCAAACCTGCACAGCCGCCCGCATCTGCCCCGCCGCCTGCGGTGGAGGCGGGGCGTAAAGCCCCCGCAGCGGACAGCACCGACGACTGGGAGACGTTTTAAGAACCTGTTCACGATCTCCACGCGGGTGTGCAGTCGCGCAATCGGGCGCTCTGCGGCGTTGCAAATCCTCACCATAGCACCGCTATGGCTGCGGTTTGCGCCTGGCAGACCATCCCGATCCGCTTCCCGCACCCCTTCGCGCGGAGATCGTGAACAGGTTCTAAGCCCCCTCGGCCCCCTCGACCAGAAACTGCACCTTGCGCTCGCCCTTCCATTCGTTGATGTCCAGGCGGAAGGCCAGGTGTGCCCAGCCATCGAGCGGCTCGGTGCGGCCGAACCAGATGCCGTCGACCACGTCGCCCTGGTGGCGCAGTTGCAGTTTCAGGTGCTTTTCGCCGACCAGCCGTTGCGAGACGATTTCCATGTCCTCGCTGAACGTGGGCGGCTCGAAGCCCTGGCCCCAGACTTGCAGGTTGAGCTGTTCGACGATGGCCGACTGGCGGAACTGCGGCGGCAGCGGCCCGTCGGTGTGCAGGCAGCGCGTGAGGGTCTGCGGACTGAGCAGCTCTTGCGCCACTTCGGCAAACGCGGTGCTGAAACGCTCGAAGTTGTCCGCCGCAATCGTGCAGCCTGCGGCCATGGCGTGGCCGCCGAAGCGCAGCAGCACGTCCGGGTGGCGCTTGGCCACCAAATCCAGCGCATCGCGCAGGTGAAAGCCGGGGATGGAGCGGCCCGAGCCTTTCAGCTCGTGCGTCTTGCCCTCGGCCTGGCTGGCGGCAAAGACGAAGGTGGGGCGGTGCAGCCGGTCCTTGATGCGCGAGGCGACGATGCCGACCACGCCTTCGTGAAACTCGGGGTCGAACACGCTGATGGCGGCCGGGGCCGCGCCGCTGTCCTGGCACAACGCTTCGGCCAGGACGAAGGCCTGCTGGCGCATGTCGCCTTCCATGCTCTGGCGCTGGCGGTTGATGCGGTCCAGCGCCTCGGCCAGTTCCAGCGCCTTGGTGGAGTCGTCGGTCAGCAGGCATTCGATGCCGATGGTCATGTCCGCCAGACGGCCCGCCGCGTTGATGCGCGGCCCCAGGGCAAAGCCGAAATCCTGCGTGCCGGCCTGCTGCCAGGTTTTGCCGGCGGCCTGGTACAGCGCCAGCATTCCGGCGGGCATGTGGCCCTTGCGGATGCGCAGCAGCCCCTGGTCGACCAGACGGCGGTTGTTCGCGTCCAGCCGCACTACGTCGGCCACCGTGCCCAGGGCGACCAGCGGCAACAGGGTGTCCAGCCTGGGCTGGGGCGCTGCCGCGTAGGCCCCGCGCTCGCGCAGCAATGCCCGCAGTTGCAGCAGCACGTAGAACATCACGCCCACGCCGGCCAGGCTTTTGCTGGCAAAGCCGCAGCCGGGCTGGTTGGGGTTGACCATGGCCTCGGGTGCGGGTAGCTCGCTGCCTGGCAGGTGGTGGTCGGTCACCAGCACCTGCAGGCCCAGGCGCTGCGCTTCGGCGACCCCGGCCACGCTGCCGATGCCGTTGTCCACCGTCACCAGCAGGCCGTAGCCTTGCGCGGCCACGCGCCGGGCGATGGCGGGCGAGAGGCCGTAGCCGTCCTGCACCCGGTCGGGCACTTCGTAGCTGACGTGCCGCGCCCCCAACATGCGCAGGCCGCGCACGGCCACGGCGCAGGCGGTGGCGCCGTCGCAGTCGTAATCGGCCACGATGCAGATGGGTTTTTGCGCGGCAATGGCTTCGGCCAGCAATTGGGCGGCAGCGTCGATGCCCTTCAGGCCGCCGGGCGGCAGCAGGTGTTGCAGGCCGGTGTCCAGCTCCTGCGGCGACTGCACGCCCCGCGCCGCGAACAGACGCGCCAGCAGCGGCGCCACGCCGTTTTGCACCAGCACATCGACCTGGGTTTGGGAAATCTCCCGTTCAATGATCTTCATGATTTTTATAGCTGATTGCGCACGTGATTAAAGGTTTTTCGGTTGAAAAGACCTTGAAATCGTTGAAGGAGCGCGGAACGCGCTCTCTTAAAGTGCAGTGCCTGGGCTTCGCCGCACAGTGTCAGCGTGGCCTGGCCGCCTGCCCGCACGTGGGCCAGCAGCGCGGCAACTGGCCCGGCGTCGGCCTGCTGCCACGCCTGCTGCCATGCGGCCCAGTCCTGGCGCAAGGCGGTTTGGCGCAGGCTATCGACGAAGGTGATGTGGCGCGGCGCGGCGCACTGTGCCGGGGTTGATGCCGGGGTGGGTGCCTGCGTCAGCACCCCGGCCCCGTGCAGCCAGAAGCCATTGACGGGCGGCAGCCCCCGCGCTTCCCGCGCATCGTTGAAGGGGTGGTTGTAGAGCAGCATCTGCGCCTCGCTGTGCAGGCGCTGGAAGGGCTGGGTCTGCGGCAGCCACAGGCTGGCATCGCGCAGCAGCACGCGGTCCAGCGATGCCGTGCGCAACCCCGCCAGCGGTGCGCCGCTGACGCGCCACAGCAGGGGGGTCAGCACTTGCAGCGTCAAGCCGTCCTCGGCCCACCAGGGGGCCAGGATGGCGCACAGCGCCTGCGCATCGGCCAGCGTCAGCTGCAACTGCGCCGGGTCGTCCAGCCGCACCTGATCGGCCCCGGCGTGCAGATGGCAGGGTGTCAGCCACGCATGGGGCACATGGGGTGCTGCGTCCACGGGGGCGTCCACAGCCGCCCAGGCCGGGACGCGGGCATCCAGCCCGAACACCTCGGCCACGGCCCGCTCGTGCGGGGGGATGGGAAAGTCGTACTCCGCCCCGTCGTGGCGGACTTCGGCCAGCCATGCCAGCAGCGCGTCAAGCTGCGGCGTGGCCACCGCCGGGGCGTTCTCTGCCGCCGCATACGGCAGGATCAGGTGGGGCACGGCAGCATCCGGGCCGCGATCGGGCGGGAGCAGGGGCAGCGCAGGAGGCAGCGCAAAAGGCAAAGGCAGGTCGGCAGCAGGCATGGGGCGTGATTGTCGCCAAACTGCGGGCGCCGCGTCGGCAGCACGCGCCAAGCCAGCAGGGCCGTCGGTGCCACCAGGGCTGCTGACTGGTGCCACAATGCGCCCGCTATGCAAATACCTTTTGAAATTGCCCTGGGCTGGCGCTATACGCGGGCGGGGCGGGCCATGCGGCGCAATGGCTTTATCTCGTTCATCTCGGGCGCGTCCATGCTGGGCATTGCGCTGGGGGTGGCGGCGCTGATCATCGTCCTGAGCGTGATGAACGGCTTCCAGAAAGAGGTGCGCGACCGGATGTTGAGCGTCGTCTCGCACATCGAGATTTTTGCGCCCAACGGGCAGGCCATGCAGGACGTGGCCGGGGCCATGGCGCAGGCCAGGCAGCACCCGGAGGTGGTCGGCGCTGCGCCCTTCGTCGCTGCCCAGGCGCTGCTGGCCCGTGGCGACGACATGAAGGGCGTGCTGGTGCGCGGCATCGACCCCGCGCACGAGGGCGAGGTGACCGATCTGGCCGCCACCAACGGCGCGGTGTTGCAGCACCTGCAACCGGGCAGCTTTGCCATCGTGCTGGGGGTGGAGCTGGCCCGCAGCCTGGGCGTGGCCGAGGGCGATACCGTCACGCTGATCGCCCCCAGCGGCCAGGTCACCCCGGCGGGCGTGGTGCCGCGCATGAAGCAGATGCAGGTGGCCGGGCTGTTCGATTCCGGCCATTACGAGTACGACGCCAACATGGTCATGCTGCACTACCAGGACGCGCAGAAAATCTTCCGCCTGGAAGGCCCCACCGGCGTGCGCCTGAAACTCAGGGACTTGCACCAAGCCCCGCGCGTGGCCCAGGAGCTGGCCGGGCAGTTGCAGGAGTTTTTGTACCTGCGCGACTGGACGCAGCAGAACAAGACGTGGTTCGCCGCCGTGCAGGTGGAAAAACGCATGATGTTCATCATCCTCACCCTGATCGTGGCGGTGGCGGCGTTCAATCTGGTGTCCACCCTGGTGATGACGGTGCAGGACAAGCGCTCGGACATCGCCATCCTGCGCACCCTGGGCGCCTCGCCCGCGTCCATCATGGGCGTGTTCGTCGTGCAGGGGGCCATGGTCGGCGTGCTGGGCACGCTGGCCGGGCTGGCGCTGGGGCTGCTGGTGGCGTGCAACATCGATGTCATCGTCCCCGCCATCGAGCAGGCCCTGGGGGCCAGCTTTCTGCCCAAGGACATCTACATCATCAGCCGCATGCCCAGCGAACCGCTGGCCAGCGACATCGTGCCGATTGCCGTGATTGCCCTGATTCTGGCCTTCGTCGCCACCCTCTACCCCAGCTGGCGGGCCAGCCGCGTCAATCCTGCGGAGGCATTGCGCTATGAATAAAGTCGTTTTACAGGCCAGCGGCCTGGGCAAGCGCTTCGACGACGGGCAACTGAGCGTGCAGGTGCTGCAAGGCGTGGACATGCAGGTTCACGCGGGTGAAACCCTGGCCATCGTCGGCGCCAGCGGTTCGGGCAAAAGCACGCTGCTGCACCTGCTGGGCGGTCTGGACGCACCCAGCACGGGCCGGGTGGAACTGCTGGGGCAGGATGTGCAGCGCCTGTCCCCGCGCGAACAGGGCCAGTGGCGCAACCAGCACCTGGGCTTCATCTACCAGTTCCACCACCTGCTGCCGGAATTTACCGCGCAGGAAAACGTCGCCATGCCGCTGCTGATCCGCCGCATGGCGCGGCCCCAGGCGCTGGCCCAGGCCGATGCCATCCTGGCCGCCGTCGGGCTGGCCGAGCGCACGGCGCACAAACCGGCCCAGCTCTCCGGCGGCGAGCGCCAGCGCGTCGCCATCGCCCGCGCCCTGGTCACGCAGCCGGCCTGCGTGCTGGCCGACGAGCCGACCGGCAACCTCGACCGCAGCACCGCCGACAGCGTGTTCGCCCTGATGCTGGAACTGGCCCGCGCCCGGGGCACGGCCTTCGTCCTCGTCACCCACGATGAAACCCTGGCCGCGCGGTGCGACCGGCAACTGCGCCTGGTGCGCGGGCAACTGGTGTGACCACCGGCGAAAACACCGACGCCAAGGTTTGGCGGCCCATCGACCACTGCGCCGACCTGCATGAGCGCCTGCAGCAGGCGCAGGCCGCCCTGGTGCTGTGGGGCGGGGCGCACTGCGGCGTCTGCCACGCCCTCAAGCCCCGTCTGGCCGAAATGGCGGCGCAGCACTTTGCCCACCTGCCCCTGCTCTACGTGGACTGCCAGCGCAGCCCCGCCGCCTGCGCCCAATACGGCGTGTTCACCCTGCCGGTGCTGCGCCTGTACGTCGATGGTCGCATCGCCCTGGAATACGCCCGCGCCTTTGGCGTGGCCCAGGTGCGGCAAGAGGTGGCCGCCCTGCTGGCGCGGCTGGCGGCATAGCGGGTGTCAATAAAGTAAGCTGCTACCGCAGGTATTCATTGGGTTTCAATATAAAAACCATCTGAAATCTTTTATTTATCAGCGCAAACAGCTCTTGAATCGATAGTTTCCGTGGCTGCTTGCTGCGCAGGTGCCTTCCTGCCCAGCCGGATGAGTTCATTGGAAAAACACAGCCCCGCGACGATGAACACCGCCCCCGCGTACAGGCTGTTGCGCGGCACCTCGTGCAGGGCCACGAAGGCCAGCAGCGCGGCAAACAGCGGCTCGGTCAGCTCCAGCGCCTGCACCTGGGAAGGCTTCAGGTACTCGATGGCCTTGGTCGTGCAGAAAAAACCCAGAATGGTCGGCAGCGCCGCCAGGGCCAGCAAGGCCGCCACCGTCAGCCATGACAAGGTGCCCAGCGCAAAGCCATCGGCAGCAGCCGGCATCAGCAGGTACAGGCTGCCGAAAAACAGCAACTGGCGCGTCAGGTGCAGCCCGCCCGAGACGCCCATGCGCTTCATCGCGACGGAAAACGCGCCATAGCCGCCGCCCGCAATCGCCGCCAGTGCCGCGCCTTGCAGCGTAAAACCCTGGCGCAGATCGGCCCCGAAAATCACCACGATGCCGACAATCGCCAGCGCCGCGCCCACGGTGGCGTTGGCGGTAATGGCCTCCTGCAAAAACACCCGCCCCAGCACAATCGCCGAAACCGCCGCGCTGGCCATCAGCACCACCACCACGCCCGCAGCGGCGTACTGCCGGTAGGCCGCCGTTTCAAAGTGGAACAGCACAAAAATCCCCAGAAACGCGCAGATTGCTGCCTGCCACCAGCGTGCCCTGGACGCCGGCTGGCGCTTCAGAAACAACAGCAGCGCCGACAGCAGCAGGCAGCCCAGCACCGTCTTGACCAGGGCCACGCTGCTGGCAGTAAAGCCGTGGTTCATCAACACCTTGCTCAAAACGCCGATGGTGGCATTCAGCGCAGCGGCGCACAGGGCGAAGAGGACGCCTTGGGTGAAATGGGTTTGCATGACGGAGTGGGGTCTGGGGTGATGGGTTGCTGTGCCGGTCGGGGCGGGTGGGGATTGTGGAGCCTGTGCAACAACGTGGGCAGAATCCCGGCGCATACTGGCACGCTGCCATAGGGCAAAGGCCGGATTTTTGAAAAAGCGAGCTGCTACCGCTGTAAATACATTGATTTCAAGATAAAAAAACATGTGAAAGTGTTTATTTTCGTGCGGTAACAGCTCTTTTATTGATAGTTTCATGCCCACCCCCTGCTGGATCGACACCCACTGCCACCTGGACGCGCCGGAGTTCGCTGCTGACGGCCTGGCCGTGCGCGAGACGGCGCGGGCGGCGGGAGTGGGGCATTGCGTGCTGGTGGCGGTGCAGCGCAGCAACTGGCGGGTGGTGCGCGATCTGGCGCACGCCACGGGGGACAGCTACGCGCTGGGCATTCACCCGCTGTTTACCCCGCAGGCGCAGGAGGGCGACATCGCCGCGCTGCGGGCCATGCTGGTGCAGTGGCGCGATGACCCGCACCTGGTGGCGGTGGGGGAGATCGGGCTGGATTTTTTCGTCCCGGCGCTGACCACGCCGTCGGCCCGGGCGCGGCAACAGTGGTTTTATGCGCAGCAGGTGCAACTGGCGCGGGAGCTGGGGCTGCCCGTGATCGTGCATGTGCGCCAGAGCAGCGATGCCTTGCTGAAAGTGCTGCGGGCCACGCCGGTAGCGGGCGGCATTGCCCATGCCTTCAACGGCAGTTGGCAGCAGGCGCAGGCGTTCATCGGCCTGGGCTTCAAGCTGGGTTTTGGCGGTGCCATGACCTATGAACGGGCTTTGAGACTGCGCGATCTGGCCCGGCGCTTGCCGCTGGACAGCCTCGTGCTGGAAACCGATGCGCCGGACATGCTGCCGCAGTGGCTGTACCGCACGGCGGCAGAACGCGCCGCAGGCCAGCCCCAGGGGCGCAACAGCAGCCTGGAGCTGCCGCGCATCGCCCAGGCGCTGGCCGACTTGCGCGGCATTCGTGCGCAAACCCTGGCCGAGGCCACCGGCGCCAATGCGCGGCAGGTGCTGCAAGGCTTGCCGGCGTGGGGCCGATGAAAAGATTTTTGCAATCGGCGTGGGAACAAAACAGCGCACGCCGCTTTCTGATTACCCTCTTGCGATTCGATACGAAAGGATGCACACCATGCGCTCTTGGCATTTCAAACCTTTGCACGCCGCGGTTCTGTCGGCTGCCCTGCTCGGCGGGGCGGTGACGGTCGGGGGGCATGTGCCGCTAGGCAGCGCTCAGGCACAGAGCAACCCGGTGCTGGTGCAGGGGCTGCCGGATTTCAGCCCGCTGGTGGATGCGGTGGGGCCGTCGGTGGTGAACATCCGCACCATGGAAAAGGTCAGCAGCAGTGGCACCGGTGCCGATTTTCCGGGTTTTCCCGGCATGGATCCGGACATGCTGGAGTTCTTCCGCCGCTTCGGCCTGCCGGTGCCCAACATGCCGCGCCAGCAGCGCCCCGGCCCGCAGGGCGATGAGGAAGAAGACCAGCCCAGCGGCGTCGGCTCGGGCTTCATCCTGAGCAGCGACGGTTTCATCATGACCAACGCCCACGTGGTCGATGGCGCCAGCGAAGTCATCGTCACCCTGCCGGACAAGCGCGAATTCAAGGCCAAGATCATCGGCGCGGACAAGCGCACCGACGTGGCCGTGGTCAAGATCGACGCCAAGGGGTTGCCCGCCGTGAAGATCGGCGACGTGAATCGCCTGAAAGTGGGCGAATGGGTGATGGCCATCGGCTCGCCCTTCGGGCTGGAGAACACCGTCACGGCCGGCATCGTCAGCGCCAAGCAGCGCGATACGGGTGACTACCTGCCCTTCATCCAGACCGACGTGGCGATCAACCCCGGCAACTCCGGCGGGCCGCTGATCAACATGCGCGGCGAGGTGGTGGGCATCAACAGCCAGATCTATTCGCGTTCGGGCGGCTTCATGGGTATCAGCTTCGCCATTCCGATGGACGAGGCCATCCGCGTCAGCGACCAGCTGCGGGCCACGGGCAAAGTCTCGCGCGGGCGCATCGGCGTGCAGATCGGGCCGGTGAACAAGGAGATTGCCGAATCCCTGGGCCTGGGCAGCAAGGCTGCCGGGGCCGTGGTGTCGGCGGTGGAGCCGGATTCGCCTGCCGCCAAGGCGGGGATTCAGCCCGGTGACGTGATCACCCAGTTCAACGGCACGAAGATCGACAAGGTCTCCGACCTGCCGCGCCTGGTGGGCAACACCAAGCCGGGCAGCAAGGCGGCGATCACCGTGTTCCGCCGGGGCAAGGAGCAGCAACTGAGCATCACCGTGGCCGACGTGCCTGCCGATGAAACCCAGATTGCCCAGGCCCAGGCCGACAGCGGTGCCGCCGCCAATGCCCAAACCCTGGGCCTGCGCGTGACGGAACTGACTGCTGCGCAGAAAAAATCCCTGGGGATCAGCGGCGGCGTGCGCGTGGCCGAGGCCACCGGCCCGGCAGCCCGCGCCGGGATGCGCGAGGGCGACGTGATCCTGGCCATCGCCAATACCGAAGTGGCCAGCGTCAAGGACTTCGAGGCCGCCCTGGCCAAGGCCGACCAGCGCAAGCCCGTGAACGTGCTGGTGCGCCGCGACGAGTGGGCGCAGTATTTGCTCATCCGGCCGCAAAAATAGGGCAAGGCAGGCCCGCGCACCGGCTTGGGTAAAATGCGCGGTTCTGCAGGCGCCCGCCGGCCTGCGCAAAGCCCCCTGGCCTGGCCCGGGGGGCCTTCCACCTCCCAGCCTGGGTCAGAGAACAAGGTGCGCTGCGCGGGCGCACCTTTTTTTATCCGGGCGCACCTTTGAAGCTGTTGATGAAGCACATCCGAAACTTTTCCATCATTGCGCATATTGACCACGGCAAATCGTCCCTGGCCGACCAACTGATCAAGCGCTGCAAAGGCTTGGCCGAACGCGAGATGGAGGCCCGCGTGCTGGACTCGATGGACATCGAGAAAGAGCGCGGCATCACCATCAAGGCGCAGACTGCCGCCCTGCAATACACCGCACGCGACGGCAAGACCTACAACCTGAACCTGATCGACACCCCGGGTCACGTGGACTTTTCCTACGAGGTGAGCCGCTCGCTCTCGGCCTGCGAAGGCGCCCTGCTGGTAGTGGACGCCAGCCAGGGCGTGGAGGCGCAGACCGTGGCCAACTGCTACACGGCGCTCGACCTGGGCGTGGAAGTGATGGCGGTGCTGAACAAGATGGACTTGCCCCAGGCCGACCCGGACAACGCCAAGGCCGAGATCGAGGACGTGATCGGCATTGACGCCAGCGACGCCATTCCCTGCTCGGCCAAGACCGGCATGGGCATTGACGAGATTCTGGAAGCCGTGGTCGCCAAGGTGCCGCCGCCGGTGGGCGATGCCGACGGCCCGCCCCGCGCCATGATCATCGACAGCTGGTTCGACGCCTACGTGGGCGTGGTGATGCTGGTGCGCATGGTCGATGGTCAGCTCAAGAAGGGCGAGCGCATCAAGATGATGGCCTCCAATGCGGCCTACGAGATCAACCAGATGGGCGTCTTCACCCCCGCCAACCAGCCGCGCGAGGCGCTCAAGGCCGGCGAGGTGGGTTATGTGATCTGCGGCATCAAGGAGCTGAAGGCCGCCAAGGTGGGCGACACCATCACCCTGGAGAAGAAACTGCCCAACAACGCCGGCCCGGCCACCGGGCCGCTGCCCGGCTTCAAGGAGGTCAAGCCCCAGGTGTTTGCCGGCCTGTACCCCACCGAAGCCAGCGAATACGACCAGCTGCGCGATGCGCTGGAAAAGCTCCAGCTCAACGACGCCTCGCTGCACTTCGAGCCGGAAGTCTCGCAGGCGCTGGGTTTCGGCTTTCGCTGCGGCTTCCTGGGCCTGCTGCACATGGAGATCGTGCAGGAGCGGCTGGAGCGCGAGTTCGACCAGGACTTGATCACCACCGCGCCCAGCGTGGTCTACAAGGTGGTCAAGGGCGACGGCGAGGTCATCGACGTGGAAAACCCCTCGAAGATGCCCGACCAGGGCCGCTTGCAGGAGGTGCAGGAGCCGATCGTCAAGGTCAGCCTGTTCATGCCGCAGGACTACGTCGGCCCGGTGATGACGCTGTGCAACCAGAAGCGCGGCATCCAGTCGAACATGCAGTACCACGGGCGGCAGGTGATGCTGACCTATGAAATGCCGTTGGGCGAGATCGTGCTGGACTTCTTCGACAAGCTCAAATCGGTCAGCCGGGGCTATGCCTCGATGGATTACGAGTTCCTGGAGTACCGCACCTCCGACGTGGTGAAGGTGGACATCCTGCTCAACGGCGAGAAGGTGGACGCCCTGTCCATCATCGTCCACCGCAGCCAGGCCACCTACCGGGGCCGCGCGGTGGTGGCCAAGATGCGCGAAATCATCAGCCGCCAGATGTTCGACGTGGCGATCCAGGCGGCCATCGGCGCCAACATCATCGCCCGCGAAACCGTCAAGGCGCTGCGCAAGAACGTGCTGGCCAAATGCTACGGCGGCGACATCACCCGCAAGCGCAAGCTGCTGGAAAAACAGAAGGCGGGCAAGAAACGCATGAAGCAGATCGGCTCGGTCGAAGTGCCGCAGGAGGCTTTCCTGGCCATCCTGCAAGTGGAGGAATGAATCGTATGAAAACCATGCCCGCCCTCACCGCCGTGGTGCTGGCCGCGTTCGTGGGCTATATCGGCGCCTGGTACACCGGGGCGATCGAGGGCAACTTTGCCCTGCTCATGTTCCTGGCCACCCTGGTCACCGGCCTGTACTGGCTGGCGGAAAAATTCCTGTTCCTGCCCCGGCGCAAGCGGGCTGCCGAAGAACTGCAGCAGCAGGCCCAGGCGCGGCGCGAGCAGTTGCAGCGCCAGGGCATTGCCCAGCACGACGTGGACGTGAGCGAGGGGCAACTGCGCATCCTGCGCCAGCCCTGGTGGCTGGACTGGACGGCGGGGCTGTTCCCGGTGCTGCTGGTGGTGTTCGTGCTGCGCTCGTTTCTGTTCGAACCGTTCAAGATTCCCTCCGGCTCGATGATTCCCACGCTGCTGGTGGGCGACCTGATCCTGGTGAACAAGTTCACCTACGGCGTGCGCCTGCCGGTCATCAACAAAAAGGTCACCGAAGGCCAGCCCGTGCAGCGCGGCGACGTGATCGTGTTCCGCTACCCGCCCCAGCCCAGTCTGGACTACATCAAGCGCGTGGTCGGCCTGCCCGGCGACAAAGTGGAGTACCTGAACAAGCGCCTGCGTATCAACGGCCAGGACATCCCCACCGAGGCGCTGCCCGACTTCTTCGACACCGACGCCATGCGCTACTTCCAGCAGTTCCAGGAAAGCCTGGGCGCCACGCCGCACCGCCTGCTCAACACCCAGGGCGTGCCCGGCTTCATCCAGGGCGCTGCCGAGTTTGCCGGGCGCGACCAGTGCGTCTACAGCGTTGAGGGGGTGAGCTGCACCGTGCCGCAGGGCCAGTATTTCGTCATGGGCGACAACCGCGACAACTCGCTGGATTCTCGCTACTGGGGCTTCGTGCCGGACGAGAATCTGGTGGGCCGGGCCTTTTTCGTCTGGATGAATTTCGGTAATCTCAAGCGCATCGGCAGTTTCCAGTGAACGCCGCTTCAACCCACCGAGGGAGTTTTCCTATGCAACGCAGCCTTCGTCGCCAGCGCGGCCTGTCCTTTGTTTCCGTCGTACTGATCGGTGCGGCGCTGGTGGCCGCGTTTGCCATCGGCGGCCAGTCGGTGCCCATCTTCACCGAACACATGGCGGTGAAGAAAGCGGTGCAAAAAGCGGCCAGCGAAGCCGCCAGCGTGGCCGAGCTGCGGGCCGCGTTCGACCGCTCGGCCAGCATCGACAACATTCAGTCCCTCAGCGGCATGGACCTGGAAATCGGCAAGCAGGGCGAGCGCTTCACCGTCAGCTATGCCTACGAGCGGGAAATCTCCCTGGTCGGCCCGGCCTATCTGGTCTACCGCTTCAAAGGCAGCACCCAATAAACCCCCACGCAATGCACGACGCCTTGGATGCCTTGCAGCAGCAGCTGCGTTACCGCTTTGACGATGTGCGCCTGCTGCAACGGGCGCTGACACACCGCAGCTTCAGCAGCGACCACAACGAGCGCCTGGAGTTTCTGGGCGATTCGGTGCTGGGGCTGGCCATCTCCAGCTGGCTGTACCGCAAGCTGGCCGATCTGCCCGAGGGCGACCTGTCCCGCGCCCGTTCCAATCTGGTCAAGGAAGGCAGCCTGTACCAGTTGGCCCTGCAACTGGGCCTGCCCGAGCTGATGCGCCTGGGCGAGGGCGAGGCCCGATCGGGCGGCAAGCGCCGCCCGTCCATCCTGGCCGATGCGGTCGAGGCCATTCTGGGCGCGGTCTACCTGGAAGCGGGCTTTGCCGCTGCCGAGCAGGTCGTCCACCAATTGTTCGACAAGGTGGACATCACCCCGCAGATGCAGGCCGTGGGCAAAGACCCGAAAACCGCCCTGCAGGAATGGCTGCAGGGCCGGCGCATGGCGCTGCCGCAATACAGCGTGGAACAGATCAGCGGCGCTGCGCACAAACAAACCTTTACCGTGGCCTGCATGATTCCCGCCCTGCGCCTGGGCGCCAAGGGCCAGGGCCACAGCCGCCGCACCGGCGAACAGGCGGCGGCGGCGGCCATGTTGCAACTCTTGCAGGACAAACACCCCTCATGACGAATAAAAAAATAGCTTCTCCCGCTGATAAATCCAAGGTTTCAGCACAAAAACAATCTAAAAACAAGGCTGGGCAAGCGCAAGCAGCTCCTGTTACCAAGAATTTCCCTGCTGTTACCCCCGCAGGCCAAAGCATGGCCGAGCTGGACGCCATGCTGGCTGCCGCCAAATCCGGCGCCAGCGTGGCGCGGCTGCCCGGCGAGGCCAGCGACGCCGACGGGCCGAACGATGCTGCCGCCGCCGACGCCCCGCCGCCGCGCAGCTATGCGCCCGAGGAGCAGCGCTGCGGCCTGATCGCCATCGTCGGTAAACCCAACGTGGGCAAGTCCACGCTGATGAATGCGCTGGTGGGGCAGAAAATCTCCATCACCAGCCGCAAGGCGCAAACCACGCGCCACCGCATCACCGGCATCCGCACGCGGGAGGAGACGCAGTTCGTCTTCGTCGACACCCCGGGCTTTCAGACCAAGCACAGCACCGCGCTGAACAAGTCGCTGAACAAGACCGTGATGGGCGCCATCGGCGACGTCGACCTGATCCTGTTCGTGGTCGAGGCCGGCAGCTTCACCCTGGCCGACGCCAAGGTGCTGTCGCTGTTCAAGCCCGGCATCCCCACGCTGCTGATTGCCAACAAGCTCGACCGCGTGCATCGCCGGGGCGAAATCGCCCCCTGGCTGCGCGACATGCAGGAGCGCCACCCGTTTGCCGAATTTGTCCCCATGTCGGCCAAGAAGCGCGACGACATCCAGCGCCTGCTGGGCATCTGCGCCCCCTACCTGCCGCAGCAGCCGTGGTTCTACGGCGCGGACGAGCTGACCGACCGCAGCGAGAAATTCCTGGCCTCCGAAACGGTGCGCGAAAAGCTGTTCCGCTTCACCGGCGACGAGCTGCCCTACACCTCCACCGTCGTCATCGACAAGTTCGAGGAAGAGCCCAGCGCCCAGCATGGCCGTTTCATGCGCATTGCCGCCACCATCGTGGTCGAGCGCGACGGGCACAAGGCGATGGTCATCGGCGCGGGTGGCGAGCGCCTGAAAATGATCAGCACCGAGGCGCGGCAGGAGCTGGAAAAGCTGCTGAATGCCAAAGTCTTTCTGGAAGTGTGGGTGAAGGTGCGCTCCGGCTGGGCCGACGACGCTGCCCGCGTCAAATCCTTCGGCTACGAGTAAATGGCCAGCGCCCAGCGGGTCAGCGATGAGCCCGCGTTCATCCTGCACCGCTACGACTGGAGCGAATCCAGCCTGATCCTGGAAACCCTCACCCGCCACCGGGGCCGCGTGGCGCTGGTGGCCAAAGGCGCAAAAAAACACACCTCCAACTTCCGCCCCGTGCTGCTGGGCCTGCAACCGCTGCGCCTGACCTACACCCTGGCGGGCAGCGGCCAGGCCGACATCCACACCCTGCGGGGCGCGGAATGGGCCGGTGGTCACATCATGCCCATGGGCGAGCGCCTGCTGGCCGGGCTGTACGTGAACGAGCTGCTCATGCGCCTGCTGGCCCGCGACGACCCGTATGCCTATCTGTTCGACGTCTACGCCGCCCTCATCAGGCTGCTGGCCACGCAGCACGACGTGGTGCAGGAGCCGGCGCTACGCGCCTTCGAGCTGATCCTGCTGCGCGAGCTGGGCCTGCTGCCCGCCCTGGACGTGCAGACCGTGAACCTGCATCCCCTGCAACCCGACGCCGCCTACGTGCTGGCCCCGGAAGCCGGGCTGCGCCCCTTTGCCGCCCACGACCGCATCGCCCTGACCGGGGCGCAGTGGCAGGCGCTGGAACACGCCCTGGGCCAGGAGCAGCGCAGCTTTGCCCCGGTGCTGAACGTGTGCGCCCCCCTGGCCGCCGCGCTCAAGGCGCAATTGCGCACCGTGCTGCAATTTCATTGCGGAAGTCCTATGCTGCGCACACGCCAGTTGATGATGGATTTACAAGCCTTATGACCCTACCTGCCGCCTCTTCCACTGCCACGCCCGCCATCCGCACCGCCCTGTCGGTGAACGTGAACAAAGTGGCCCTGGTGCGCAACACGCGCCACCTGGGCATCCCCTCCGTCTCCCGTGCTGCGCTGCAATGCCTGGAGGCCGGCGCCCAGGGCATCACCATCCACCCGCGCCCCGATGGTCGCCACATCCGCAGCCAGGACGTGTACGAACTGGCCGAACTGCTGCAATCCTGGCCCGAGGCGGAATTGAACATCGAAGGCAACCCCACGCAGAACCTGATGGACTTCATCCGCCAGGTGCGCCCGCAGCAGGCCACCTTCGTGCCCGACAGCGAAGACCAGTTCACCAGCGACCACGGCTGGAGCTTCCCGCAGGACGCCGACCGCCTGCGCCCCCTGATCGCCGAATGCCGCGGCCTGGGCGTGCGCGTGAGCCTGTTCATGGACCCCGTGTCCGAACAGATGGCGGCGGCCAAAGCCGTCGGCGCCGACCGCATCGAGCTGTATACCGAACCCTACGCCGCCGCCTGGGGCACCCCCGCACAGGCCGCGCAATTGCAGCGCTACACCCAGGCGGCGCAGGCCGCGCTGGCGGCGGGCCTGGGCATCAATGCCGGGCACGACCTGAACCGCGACAACCTCTCGGCCTTCGTCGCCGCCGTGCCGGGGCTGCTGGAAGTGTCCATCGGCCACGCCTTCATCGCCGATGCGCTGGAGCTGGGCTATACCGACACCGTGCGGGCCTACCAGCGCTGCATCGACCAGGGAATGCAGGAGCGCAGGCTGCTGCATCCCTGAAACCCCATCAAGGAGACTGACCCCATGAAATCCCGCGCCGCCGTGGCCTTCAAGGCCGGAGAACCCCTGCAGATCGTCGAAATCGACGTTGCCCCGCCGCAAAAGGGCGAAGTGCTGGTGAAGATCACCCACACCGGCGTCTGCCACACCGATGCCTTCACCCTGAGCGGCGACGACCCCGAAGGCGTCTTCCCCGCCGTCCTCGGCCACGAGGGCGCGGGCATCGTCGTCGAAGTGGGCGAGGGCGTGACCAGCGTGCAGCCCGGCGACCACGTCATCCCCCTCTACACCGCCGAATGCGGCGAATGCCTGTTCTGCAAAAGCGGCAAGACCAACCTGTGCGTGGCCGTGCGGGCCACCCAGGGCAAGGGCCTGATGCCGGACGGCACCACGCGCTTTTCCTACAACGGCCAGCCGATCTACCACTACATGGGCTGCTCCACCTTCAGCGAATACACCGTGGTGGCCGAAGTCTCGCTGGCCAAGGTGAACCCCGATGCCAATCCCGAGCAGGTCTGCCTGCTGGGCTGCGGCGTTACCACCGGCCTGGGCGCGGTCAAGAACACCGCCAAGGTGCAGGAGGGCGACACCGTGGCCGTGTTCGGCCTGGGCGGCATCGGCCTGGCCGCCATCCAGGGCGCCAAGCTGGCCAAGGCCGGGCGCATCATCGCCATCGACACCAACCCCGATAAATTCGACCTGGCGCGGCTGTTTGGGGCGACCGATTGCGTCAATCCCAAAGACCACGACCAGCCCATCCAGCAAGTGATCGTGGAAATGACCGGCTGGGGCGTGGACCACAGCTTCGAGTGCATCGGCAACGTGAACGTCATGCGGGCCGCGCTGGAATGCGCCCACCGGGGCTGGGGCCAGAGCATCGTCATCGGCGTGGCCGGCGCGGGGCAGGAGATCAGCACCCGCCCGTTCCAACTGGTCACGGGCCGCAAGTGGCTGGGTACCGCCTTCGGCGGCGTCAAGGGCCGCAGCGAACTGCCCGGCATGGTCGAAGACGCCATGGCAGGCCGCATCCAGCTCGCCCCCTTCGTCACCCACACCATGCCGCTGACGGACATCAACCAGGCTTTCGATCTGATGCACCAAGGCAAATCCATCCGCAGCGTAGTCCACTACGCCTAAAGCCAAGGCCACGGCCTGCGTGTGCCCCCGAAGCTGCGCAGCAAGCGAGGCGGCCACACCTTTCGGGCAATGAAAACCAGCGCAGCAGTGGTACAGGCAAGCCCTCACCCATCCATACTCGCCGTGGTTGTCCGAGCGCAGCGCCCAAAGGGCGCGAAGCGAGTTTCACGGCGGGTATTCAAGCTGCGCAGCACGCTTTCTTTGCTTCCTTTCTTGCGCGTGCAAGAAAGGGAGTCGCCTGCCGGGGCGAGACCCGGCCAGCAGCCTTCAACCCATCAAAAGACAAAAAAATAGCTGCTACCGCAATACTCAAAATGATTTCAGATAGTTATATGCTTGAAACCGTTAATTAAAAAGCGGAACAAGCTATCAAATAAGGAATAGATATGGAGCGCATAGAACAGCACGCCAGCTTCGGTGGCCGCCAGGAAGTCTGGCAACACACCAGCAGCACCCTGGGCTGCACCATGAAGCTGGGCGTCTACCTCCCCCCGGCGGCCCTGCAAGGCGAACCCTGCCCGGTCGTCTACTGGCTCTCGGGTCTCACCTGCACCGAGCAGAACTTCATCACCAAGGCCGGGGCGCAGCAATACGCCGCGCAGTGGGGCCTGATCCTCGTCGCCCCTGACACCAGCCCGCGCGGCGAAGGGGTTGCCAATGACCCTGCCTACGATCTCGGCCAGGGTGCAGGCTTTTACCTCAACGCCACGCAAGCCCCCTGGGCCGCCCATTTCCGCATGGAAGACTACGTGGTGCAAGAGCTGCCCGCACTGGTCGAGGCGCATTTCCCCACCACCGAAAAACGCGGCATCTGCGGCCACAGCATGGGCGGGCACGGGGCGCTGACCCTGGCGCTGCGCCATCCGGGGCGCTATGCCAGCGTCTCGGCGTTCGCGCCCATCGTCGCGCCCAGCCAGGTGCCCTGGGGGCAGAAGGCGTTTGCGGCGTACCTGGGCGATGACCGGGCCGCCTGGGCGGCGCACGATGCGGTGGCCTTGATCGCTTCCGCAGCGCAGCGGCTGCCGCTGCTGATCGACCAGGGGGATGCGGATGAGTTTCTGGCCGGCCAGCTCCAGCCGCAGCGGTTGCAGGCCGCCTGTGCAGCGGCGGGGCATCCGCTGACCTTGCGGTTGCAGCCGGGGTATGACCATAGCTACTACTTCATCGCCAGCTTTATCGGCGAGCATCTGGCGCACCACGCGGTGGCGTTGCGCTGATCGACCTGGAGGGGGTGGGCGCTCTGCGCAGCTTCGGCAGCGTTGGGGCGTTCATGCGCCATTGGCCTGCCTGGCGGCCAGCCATGCCAGTGCCTCCTGGCGTGTGGCGGCATCGGCCCGCCAGTAGTGCAGCAGCAATTGCGCCAGATCGTCGTCGGTATCGGTGTAGAAAAACGCCACCGGCACGTTCAGCACCCTGGCCAGTTTTCTGGCGATGAGCAGATCGGGTTTGTGGACACCCAGCTCGTAACGATTGATGCGGGTACTGGCGACAAATTCGTCAATCCCCGCTTCGATTCCCAGCATCTTCTGCGATAGCCCTGCCGCCAAGCGGGCCTGCTTGAGCCGTACTCCCCATTGTTTATCCGCCTCGGACATTGCCTGCCTCAAAAGGCTACGAGACTCGTAGTTTTGCAGCAAAGTCAATACTACGTATTACGTAGTTAAACACTTGTCAAGTCCTGAAAGCGTTTTAAGAACTACGAAATGCGTAGTTTTTGCAGTTGTCTTTCCTGGATTCGTAAAAGCATGGATCGTTACGCTTCATAACAACTACGAATTACGTAGCTTTCATGTGTTTTCACCTCCCTGACGAGACATTGCCATGGCCACCATCAACACCAACATCGCTTCTATCAACGCCCAGCGCAATCTGGCGTTTTCGGGCAAATCCCTGAACACCACCATGCAGCGCCTGTCCTCGGGCCTGCGCGTCAATAGCGCCAAGGACGATGCGGCGGGGCTGGCCATTTCCGAGCGGATGCTCACCCAGGTCAAAGGGCTGACCGTGGCCTCGCGCAATGCCAACGACGGCATCTCGCTGGCGCAGACGGCGGAAGGCGCCCTGGGCAAGGTCGGCGACATGCTGCAACGGATGCGCGAGCTGGCCGTGCAGGCGGGCAACGCCACCAACAGCGCATCCGACCGGGCGGCGCTGCAACTGGAGGTCAAGCAGTTGTTTGACGAGGTTGATCGCGTGGCCAAGCAGACCAATTTCAACGGCCAGAAGGTGCTGGACGGCAGCTTTGCCGGTGCGGTGTTCCAGGTGGGGGCCAACTCGGGCGACAACATTACGTTGGGCAAGCTGGTGGACACGCGGGCGGAGAAAGTATCGACCGTGACCTATGGAACCACGTCACGTACCCAGGACAGCAGTGCCGTGGTGTTTCATGACATTGCCATCCCCAAAGGAACCTTGAAAATATCCACCGTGAATGGCTTGATTGAGCTGGATGGCATTCCACCTGCCAACAACGGGATTGAGCGCATGGGTCAGGTGGTCGAGGCCATCAACGCAAAGACCTATGAGCATGGCATTACTGCGTATCTGACCAAGATCGAGGGGACGGAGGCCGCCCGGATTGACTTCATGTCCAGCGCCAGCGGGAAGGTCGATGAGATGGGGGTACGCTGGCAGACGGTCAATACCACGCTGGACGGAACGCTCCATGACCTATCAAAGCCCGCTGCTGGCAGCAATATCACGGGCTATGAAACGGTGGAGTTTTTTGGATTCGACCAGCCATCCACTGGCATTGGCGCATCTTCCTATGCGGCTACTTTGGACTATTTGCCGCGTGATGCGATGAATGCCGCCCTCACCGCAGCCAAGGCCGCAACCGGCGCTCCTGGCAACAGCGCGAATGACTTGCAGTTGTACCTGGACATTGCCAACGACCCGTTGGTGGGCTTGGAACACCATGTATTCCCGCCGCCGCATACCGCCAACATGGACACCAGCATCGATCCGATGGCCCAGGCGTTGCAGGATTACGTGGCTGCGGTCAATGCCGCCGTTTACAACGACCCTACCGTCCCCGCCCCTGGCCCTTACGACCGACTGAATCTGACGGCAGCCAATCACGCCGTACAGCAATTGAGCGATACCTATCGCCTGGCGGTGCTGGACTCCAACATCAAGGAAGAAACCGGTATGGGCATTGGCAGCAACTCCGGCGTTGCCGGGGAGCATGGGATTGCCAATATCGACGTATCCACCCAAAAAGGTGCCTGGGTCGCGCTGAAGAAAATCGACAGCGCCATCGATCAGGTCAATAGCGCCCGCGCCACGCTGGGCGCAGTGCAGACGCGCTTTGAAACGGCGGTGAACAACATCGACATCCAGACGGAAAACCTCTCCGCCGCCCGTGGGCGCATCGTCGATGCCGACTTTGCCCAGGAAACCGCCAACCTGGCCCGCACGCAAATCCTGCAACAAGCAGGCATGGCGATGGTGGCGCAGGCCAACCAGATTCCGCAGAACGTGCTGCAACTGCTGCAAAGTTAAGCAAGCCGGGGGCGGGGTATCGGCCCCTCAATCCTCTTCGCCCAGCGCCTCCAGCAAATCCTGCGCCGGGACAAAGAACAGCCCGCCGGTGACGGCGCGGCTGAAGTCCAGCAGGCGGTCGTAGTTACCTTCCGGGCGGCCGATGAACATATTGGTCAGCATCTGCTCCGTCACCGCAGGGCTGCGGGCGTAGCCGATGAAGTAGGTGCCGTATTCCCCGCGCGAAGGGGTGGCAAAGGGCAGGTTGGCCCGCAGGATGGCCAGTTCGTTGCCGTCTTCGTCCTCGATCACGTTCAGGGCGACGTGGGAGTTGCTGGGCTTGACGTCGTCGGGCAGTTCGATGTCGTCGTGCTTGGTGCGGCCCATCACGCGCTCCTGCTCCTCGGTGGTCAGGGCATTCCAGGCGTCCATGTCGTGCAGGTACTTTTGCACGATGGCGTAGCTGCCCCAGGCAAATTCCGGGTCTTCTTCGCCGATCAGCGTGGCTTGCAGCGCGGCGCGGCCTGCGGGGTTTTCCGTACCATCGACAAAGCCGACCATGCTGCGGGCGTCGAAGTAGCGAAAGCCATGCACTTCGTCCACCGGCTGCACGGCTGCGCCCAGGGCACGCATGGCCTGCATGGCCAGTTCAAACGTCATGTCTGCGGCCTGGGCGCGGATGTGCAGCAGCAGGTCGCCCGGGGTGGCGGGGGCGTGGTGTCTGGCCCCGCGCACTGCTTGAAAAGGGTGCAGGCCAGCGGGCATGGCCCGGTCAGGGAACAGGCGCTGCCAGGCGTGGGCACCGATGCCGACCACCATCGTCAGGCGGTGCTGTGCCCAGCGGTGGCCGACACTGCGCGTCAGCCCGGCGGCGTTGCCCAGGAAGTCGCGCACGCTAGCTTCCGCCGCTGCGCCGGGGGCAATGTTCAGGACGATGAAGTGTGCGGCTTCGCCTGCCGATGCGGTCACGGCCTGGGGTTCGGGCAGGGTGTGGGCGGGGCAGGTGGCGGTCATAAGCAATCTTTCGGTTTCAGCGGTGGCTTGCGCGGGGGCGGGGCGGCACCTGGGTTGGGGGGCGGCGCTCAGGTCTGGCGGTCGGCCTCGGGGTTGAACGTCCACTGGCGTTGCGCGGCAAACACGGCGTTGGGGTACTGGGGCTTGCCCCGGCTGCCGTTGTAGCGGCCCAGGGCCATGTACATGTCGCCCTTTTCGCGCTCCAGGTAGTGGCGCAGGATGACGCAGCCAAAGCGCAGATTGGTCTGCATATGGAACAGTTTGCCGGGGTCGCCGTCGCCAATCACCCGCGTCCAGAACGGCATGATCTGCATATAGCCGCGTGCCCCGGCGTGGGAGATGACGAATTTGCGAAAGCCGCTTTCTACCTGGATCAGCCCCAGCACCAGGGACACTTCCAGCCCGGCGCGGGTGGCTTCGTACCACAGGGTTTGCAGAAAGTCGCGGCGCACTTCCCAGTCGGGCATGCGCTTGCGCAGCCTGTCGCTGGTGGCGGTCAGCCAGCGCAGGTAATGCAGCCGTGCGTCGGTGGAAGCAAAGATGGGTTCGGGCGGCGACAGTTCGCTCACCGCCGCCCGCAGGGCCGAACGCACGGCGTCGATCAGAGGCTCTTCCAGCTGCGCCCCGGCCCGGGCAGGCAGGGCGTGCAGCGCGGCCCAGGTGGCGGCGCCCAGCATGCAGCGCCGACGGCTCAGAACCGCTGCTGGCCCCATGCGGCTTACAGGCCCAGCTTGGCCCGCAGTTGCGGCACCACTTCGGCCAGTGGCAGGGGCGTGGCAGCGGCATCGCGGCGGTGCTGGTATTCGACCAGGCCGTCTTTCAGCCCCCGATCGCCCAGCACCACGCGGTGCGGCACGCCGATCAGCTCCCAGTCGGCAAACATGGCGCCGGGGCGCTCGCCCCGATCGTCGAGGATGACGTCCACGCCCAGCACGAGCAGTTCGGCGTAGAGCTTTTCGGTTTCCTGCCTGACCAGCTCGCTGCGATCCATGCCGATGGGGCAGATCACCAGGGTGAAGGGCGCGATGGCATCGGGCCAGATGATGCCGCGGGCATCGTGGTTCTGCTCGATGGCCGCAGCGGGCAGGCGTGTCACGCCGATGCCGTAGCAGCCCATTTCAAACAGTGTGGGCTTGCCGTTCTCGGCCAGGAAGGTGGCGTTCATGGCTTCGGAATACTTGGTGCCCAGGTAGAACACGTGACCAATCTCGATGCCGCGCTCGATGGCCAGCACGCCTTGCCCATCGGGTGAAGGGTCGCCTGCGACGACGTTGCGCAGATCGGCGACCAGCTCGGGTTCGGGCAGGTCGCGGCCGAAGTTCACGCCCCGGATGTGGAAGTCTTTTTCATTCGCGCCGCAAATCCAGTCGGCCATGACGGCCACTTCGCGATCGACCACCAGCTTGACCGGTTTTTGCAGGTTCAAAGGCCCCAGGTAGCCGGGCTGGCAGCCGAAGTGCTCCTCGATTTCGGCCACGCTGGCAAAGCGGAAGTTGGCCAGGCCGTCCACCTTGCCGACTTTCACTTCGTTCATGTCGTGGTCGCCGCGCAGCAGCAGCAGCCAGACCTGGGTTTTGACCACTTCGCCCGCTTCGTTGGAGGTGTCGGTGGCCAGCACCAGGGATTTGATGGTGCGCGAGAGCGGCAGGCCCAGCTGGTCGGCCACGGCCTGGCAGGTGCTGTTGCCGGGGGTGGCGATTTTTTCCAATGCCTCGCGGGCCGCAGGACGCGGGCCGGCGGGCGGCAGGCTTTCGGCCTTTTCGATGTTGGCGGCGTAATCGCTGTGGGGGCAGTAGACGATGGCGTCCTCGCCGGTGGCGGCGATCACCTGGAATTCTTCGCTCAGGTCGCCGCCGATGGCCCCGCTGTCGGCCCGCACGGCACGGTATTGCAGGCCGAATCGGTCAAAGATGCGCTGGTAGGCTGCCCGCATGGCCTGGTAGCTGATCTGGGCGCTGTCGCGGTCCTTGTCGAAGGAATAGGCGTCCTTCATGATGAACTCGCGCCCGCGCATCAGGCCAAAGCGCGGGCGGCGCTCGTCGCGGAACTTGGTTTGAATCTGGTACAGGTTCTTGGGCAACTGCTTGTAGCTCTTGAACTCCTGGCGGGCGATGTCGGTGACGACTTCCTCGCTGGTCGGCTGGATGATGAAGTCGCGCCCGTGGCGATCCTGGATGCGCAGCAGCTCCGGCCCCATCTTGTCGAAGCGCCCGGTTTCCTGCCACAGCTCGGCGGGCTGCACCACCGGCATGGTCACTTCGATGGCCCCGGCGCGGTTCATTTCCTCGCGCACGATGGCTTCCACCTTGCGGATCACGCGCAGCCCCATGGGCATGTAGGTGTAGACACCTGCGCCCAGTTTTTTGATCATGCCCGCGCGGGTCATGAGCTGGTGGCTGACGATCTCGGCGTCAGCCGGGGCTTCCTTCAAGGTGGAGATGAGAAATTGCGAAGCTTTCATAGCAAGAGCAGGCCAGGGCGCAAGGGATGGGTGAGCAGGAAATGGGCCTGCCCCGCTTGCCGAAGGCAAGGGGGCAGGCATAATGAACCCAACTTGAAAATTGGGGTTTGATTATGCTTGACCGGGACGGATTTCGCCCAAATGTCGGCATCATCCTGCTCAACCAGAAGAACCAGGTGTTCTGGGGTAAACGCATACGCACACACAGTTGGCAATTTCCGCAAGGTGGCATTGACCGGGGCGAATCGCCCGAACAGGCCATGTTCCGGGAACTGCACGAGGAAGTCGGGCTGCAGCCCGAGCATGTGCGCATCGTCGCCCGCACCCGCGACTGGTTGCGCTACGAGGTGCCAGACCGATTCATACGCCGCGAAGCCCGCGGCCACTACCGCGGCCAGAAGCAGATCTGGTTTCTGCTGCAGCTGATGGGCCACGACTGGAACCTGAACCTGCGGGCCACCGACCACCCCGAGTTCGACGCCTGGCGCTGGAACGATTACTGGGTACCGCTGGATGTGGTGGTGGAGTTCAAACGCGGCGTCTATGAAATGGCGCTGACCGAGTTGGCCCGTTTTCTGCCGCGTGGCGAGCAGCCGCGCAACCGCTACCTGCGTGGCGGGATGCGCAGCCGTGAAACGGGGCGTGATGCCGCGCCCGCTGCCGAACCGGCCCGCAACGCCTTGCGCACACCCTGGGCGCCGGGCGGGGCGACGATGGAGCTGCCTCCGGGGGCCAGCTTTGACCCGGAGCCGCCCAGCGCGAGCTGACGGTATTTGCCAACGGCCCTGCGGGGCCGTTGGTGTTGGCGGGTATTTTTAGAACGATCGTTCTTTTATTTGCCGGTTTTGGCTACACTGGCGTTTCTTACTTATTCTTTCTGGAGACTTGCCATGTCCGATCTGCACGCCGCGTTTGACGATGCCGTAAAAAATTCCACTGCCTTGAGCGAGCGCCCCGACAACGCCACCCTGCTGAAAATCTACGCGCTGTACAAGCAGGCCACGGAAGGCGACAACGAAGCCAAAAAACCCAGCTTCACCGACATGGTCGGCCGCGCCAAGTGGGATGCCTGGGAAAAGCTCAAAGGCCAGAGCCTGGATGAAGCCAAGCAAGGCTACATCGACCTGATCACTTCGCTGCGTTAAGCGCAAGCACCATGGAAGCGGCCCTGCGGGGCCGTTTTTTATGGCCGTCCAGGCCGCTGCTGACACTACACTCGCCCCAAGGAGCAGCTATGAGCGGTTTGAGTTTGATGTTGATGATCGGTATTGGCGTGTTCTGGCTCCAGACCAGCGAACAGCGCCGCCGTGTGGGCTTGCTGGCCAAGCACCTGGCGCCCACCCAGGTGGAAAAAATCCTGGGCACCCTGATCGACGGGTATTTGCAAGCCCTGGAAGAAAAAGACCCGCAGCGCCAGCAGCACGCCTGGGAGGTGCTGACGCGCCAGGAGCAGCAACTGGTCGAGCAGTTCCAGCGGTTTGTCGACGGTTTTGCCAAGGAAAGCGCCGAGGACACGCGGGTGAGCACGCTGCCGCTGTCCCTGCCGTTTTTTGACCGCTTGTTTCCGGCCTACACCTTTGACATGCGCAAGGCGCTGGCGCTGCACGCCGAGGCAATTCGTGCCGCCTGTGCCCCGCCGGAGGTGCAGGGCGATGCGCGGCGTGACCTGGCCTTTACCATGACGGCAGAACTGCTGCTGATGCAGCACACTTGCCACTGGTTCGGCAAGACCCGCACGATTGCTTCGGTTCGGCTGCTCACGCGGCACAAGACACAGTATGAGCAGGTGCTCGAATCGGTGCAGCCCGGCACCCGGCGGGCTTACCTGAAGTTGATTGGCAGCGTGGCCTAAGCTGGGCACAATCGACGAAAAGTATTTTTCACAACGTTTAGAAAGGGGGCCCTTATGTATACCTTCCAATCCCGCGCAGCCGCTGATCTGCTCATGCTGGAGGCCACGGCCAAGCACATCCTGCAATTGCTGGACAAAACACCGGGAGAGCCAGGCATCATCACCGTGGCCCAGATTCCGGCGGCGTTGCAGACGCTGGCCGAGGCAGTCGAAGCCGATGAGGTGCGCCGCAAGGCGCTGGAGGCTGCGGCCCAATCCCCGGATGTCGCCGTCAGTGCCAAGGCCGGGGCGGAGTCTGCCGAGCTGGGCGCCATCAGCCTGCGCCAGCGCGTGGCGCCGCTGGCCGAGATGCTGCGGGCCAGCCTGGCCGAGAGCAAGGACGTGACCTGGCAGCCCAAGAAATAAACGGCAGCCTTCCAGGTAAAAAAACCGCTGCAAATTTTGCAGCGGTTTTTTTATTGCTGTCGGGGCGGCGTGCTTAGAACGTGTTTACGATCTCGGCGCGAAGGGGGGCGGGAAGCGGATCGGGATGGGCTGCTAGACGCAAACCGCAGCCATAGCGGTGCTATGGCGAGGATTTGCAACGACGCAGACCGCCCGAGGCCGCGACTGCACACCCGCGCGGAGATCGTGAACAGGTTCTCAGTCGTAGCTGCGGGCGTCCTCGATGACCTTGCCATCGTTGGGCAGGCGGCCCGGGTGGTGGAACTGCACCTCGCAGCGCAGTTTCGTCACTTCCCGCACGGCATCCTGCAGCGATTGCACCAGGCCGGGGGCGGTTTCCAGCGTTTCGACGTGCAAGGTCATGGTGTCGTTGGCCATGGCGCCGGTGACGACCAGGCGCACGCGCTGGATTTGCGGGAAGCGCTTGGCCACGTCCACGATCTGGCCGGGCTGGACGAACATGCCGCGCACCTTGGTGGTCTGGTCGGCGCGGCCCAGCCAGCCTTTGATGCGGACATTGGTGCGGCCTGTGGGGCAGGTGCCGGGCAGGATGGCCGAGAGGTCGCCGGTGCCGAAACGGATCAGCGGGTAGTCGGCATTCAGGGTGGTGATGACCAGTTCGCCCACTTCGCCTTCGGGCACGGGGTCGCCGGTGCCGGGGCGCACGATTTCCACGATCACGCCTTCATCGACGACCAGCCCTTGCCGGGCTTCGGTTTCGTAGGCGATCAGCCCCAGGTCGGCGGTGGCGTAGCACTGGTAGCCGGTGACGCCGCGCTCCTGCAGCCATTGCTGCAGCGAGGGGGGGAAGGCTTCGGCCGACACCATGGCCTTGCGCAGGCTGGGCAGCGGGGTGCCCATGGCCTGGGCTTTTTCCAGGATCAGTTTCAGGAAGCTGGGCGTGCCGATGTAGCCGGCGGGCCGCAGTTCGGCCATGGCCTGCACCTGCTGCTCGGTCTGGCCGGTGCCGCCGGCAAACACGGTGCAGCCGATGGCGTGGGCGCCGTTTTCCATCATCGCCCCGGCGGGGACGAAGTGGTAGCTGAAGCAGTTGTGGATGAGTTCGCCGCTGCGAAAGCCGGCGGCGTAGATGGCGCGGGCCATGCGCCAGTAGTCGCGGCCCTGGCCCTCGGGTTCGTAGATCGGGCCGGGGCTGGCGAACACGCGCGGCATGGCCGGGCCGAAGCCGTGCGTGGCAAAGCCGCCGAAGGGCGTGCTGGCACGCTGGGCCTGCTGGCGCTCCAGCAACTGGTATTTGCGCGTGACGGGCAGTTGGGCCAGGGCGGCGCGGCTGGTGATGCTGGCGGCATCGACGCCGGCCAGGATGTCTGCAAAGGCGCTGCTGTGCGCCTGGGCGTGGGCAATCTGCCCTGGCAGGGCGGCCAGCAGGGCGGCTTCGCGCTCGGCAGGGCTGCGGGTTTCAAGGGTGTCGTAGAACGGTGAGGACATGGGCGTTTCTCGCAAGGAGGGAAAGTGAGCGCAAGCCGATCGGGGTGCTGCGGGAGCTGATGGTGGTGCAGATTGTCAGGCCAACCAGCGTTTGCGGCGCTTATAACTTTTCACATCCTTGAAGCTCTTGCGCTCGCTGCCGCCGACGCCCAGGTAGAACTCCTTGACGTCCTCGTTGCTGGCCAGTTCCTGCGCCGGGCCGTCCATGACGATGCGCCCGCTTTCCATGATGTAGCCGTAGTCGGCGTATTTGAGCGCCATGTTGGTGTTCTGCTCGGCCAGCATGAAGGTGACTTTTTCCTTCTGGTTGAGGTCTTGCACGATGTTGAACACTTCTTCGACGATCTGCGGCGCCAGCCCCATCGACGGCTCGTCCAGCAGCACCATGCGCGGATTGCTCATGATGGCGCGGCCAATGGCGCACATCTGCTGTTCGCCGCCGGAGGTGTAGGCGGCCTGGCTGGTGCGGCGCGTTTTCAGGCGCGGGAAGTAGTTGTAGACCTTCTCCAGGTTGCGGGCGATCTCGGCCTTGTCGGTGCGGGTGTAGCTGCCGGTGAGCAGGTTTTCCTCGATCGTCAGGTGGGCGAAGCAGTGGCGGCCTTCCATGACCTGCACGACGCCGCGCTTGACCAGGTCGGAGGGCGAGAGGTTCTGGATTTCCTCGCCTTCCAGCGTGACGCTGCCCTTGGTGACTTCGCCGCGCTCGCCCTTGAGCAGGTTGGAGATGGCCCGCAAGGTGGTGGTCTTGCCGGCACCGTTGCCGCCCAGCAGGGCGACGATGCCATGTTCCGGTACCTTGAGCGAGACGCCTTTGAGCACCAGGATGACGTGGTTGTAGATGACTTCAATGCCATTGACTTCGACCAGCGATTGGGCCGCAGGGGTTGCTGTACTCATACCATCACCTAAAGATTTATTGATAGCTGCAAGCGCTTGTGTTTAAAGCGCTTGCAGATGTTTAACTATCCAAATGGCTTGGATAGTGCGGAAGTAGCTCTTTTATTTACAGTCACGCACCTGGATGTTTTTCTCCTTGGCGTATTTCTCGCCGTATTCCTTGACCAGAGGATCGACGATGCTCTTGTCGGCCTGGTACCAGTCGGAGACGACTTCGAACTTGTTGCCGTTCCATTGTGCGATGCGGGCCCAGTCGGTGCCCAGGTGGTTCTCGCAGCTGGTCTTGACCGGGCGCAGCACCTTGCCAAAGCCCAACTCGTTCAGGCGTTCCTGCGTCAGGTTCAGGTTTTCCAGGCCCCAGCGCACTTGCTCGGAGGTCATGGTCTTGCCCTTGCCGAACTTCTCCTGTGCGGTACGCACGGCTTCGACCTGCAGCATGGCGATCACCATGCCGCGGGTGTGGGCCAGCGAGCCGACGCTCTTGCCGTCCTTGGAGGCACCATCGCCCTTGTCGTACACCATGGTCTTCAGGTCGCTATGTACCTTGTCGTGTTCGGCGGTGTTGTGGATGGTGATGGTGTTGTAGCCCTTGGCGCCTGCGCCGATGTCGCGCACGTCATGCTCGGAGCCGGCCCACCAGATGCCGTACATCTTGTCGCGCGGGTAGCCGGTGGCCTGGGCTTCACGCACGGCGGTCGGGGTCATGACGCCGGCCGACCACAGCAGCACGTAGTCAGGTTTTTGCTGGCGCACTTGCAGCCAGGTGGATTTCTGTTCCACGCCAGGGGGGGTGACGGGCAGTTTCAGCAGCTCGAAGCCTTCCTTGGCAGCCCGTTTTTCCAGCAGTGGAATCGGTTCCTTGCCGTAGGGCGAGTCGTGGTAGACGAGGGCGATCTTCTTGCCCTTCAGGCTGCCTTTTTCCTTTTTCAGGATGTCCTGAATCATGGAATCGGCGGCCGTCCAGTAGTTGCCCAGCAGCGGGAAATTCCACTCGAACACCCGGCCATCGGCCGATTGCGACAGGCCGTAGCCCGGGGTCACGATGGTGGTCTTGTCGCCCGGCGCCTTGTCGCTGACGGCAAAGGTGATGCCGGTGGACTGGGTGTCGAAGCTGCCCGAGCCGTTGGTGCGGCTCTTCAGGCGCTCGTAGCACTCCACGCCCTTGCCGGTGTCGTAGGCGGTTTCGCATTCTTCGAAGGTGATCTTGACGCCGTTGATGCCGCCCTTGGCGTTCACCAGCTTCAGGTAGTCCTGCTTGCCGTCGGCCCATGGAATGCCCAGCGGCGCAAACTGGCCGGTGCGGTAGACCAGCAGCGGCATGAATTGCTCCTCGGCAGCGTGGGCGGCCGGACTGGCCAGCAGGGCACCCATGCTGGCCGCAACGGTGGCAGTCGCCAGGGCAATGGTTTTGAATTTCATGACAGTCTCCTTAGGGTGGGGCGGTAGCCCCGGTTAGCGGCACTCTGGGGTGTCGTGGTTAAAAACAGTTAAAAGTGCCTGAAACGTAATGTCTGCAAGCGTCGGCAGCATTTTTGCAGGCTGCCAGCGCTGTTCGGGGTTAGTGCGGGAAGGGCCAGACGCGCAGCTTCTGCCGGGCCGTGGCCCAGAGTTTGGCCAGACCGTGCGGTTCGACAATCAGGAAGAACACGATCAAGGCGCCAAAAATCATGTGCTCCAGATAGGTGGCCGTGGCCGTCGAAATCGGCAGGCCCAGCCAGTGCGGCACGTGGTTGAGCAGCAGCGGCAGCAGCACGAAGAAGGCCGCGCCGAAGATGCTGCCCACGATGGAGCCGAGGCCGCCGATGATGATCATGAACAGCAGTTGCAGCGAGCGGTCGAGGCTGAACGCCGCCGGCTCCCAGGCGCCCAGGTGGACGAAGCCCCACAGCGCCCCGGCAATGCCCACGACGAAGGAGCTGACCGCAAAGGCCGACAGCTTGGCGTACACCGGGCGGATGCCGATCACGCTGGCGGCCACGTCCATGTCGCGCATGGCCATCCATTCGCGGCCCACCGAGCTGCGCACCAGGTTCTTCGTCGCCAGTGCCAGCACGGTCAGGATGGCCAGGCACAGCAGGTATTTCTCCATCGGCGTGTCGATCTGCCAGCCGGCAATCTCCAATGCGCGGGCGCTGACGGAGCCGGAGGAGGAGTTGTTCGTCACCCAGGCGGCGCGGGTGGTCAGCCAGTCGACGAAGAACTGTGCCGCCAGGGTGGCCACGGCCAGGTACAGGCCGCGAATGCGCAGGCTGGGCAGGCCGAAAATCACCCCCACCACCATGGCGCACAGCCCGCCGCCGATCAGGGCGAGCAGCAGCGGCATCCCCTCGAAACGCACCTGGAAGTTGTATGCCGCGTAGGCACCCACGGCCATGAAGGCACCGGTACCCAGAGAGATCTGGCCGCAGTAGCCGACCAGGATGTTCAGCCCCAGCGCTCCCAGGCTCATGATGACGAAGGGAATCAGGATGGCCTGAAAGGTGTAGTCGCTGGCCAGCAGCGGGACGGCGACGAAGGCCACGGCCAGCAGGGCCAGGATGGCGTAGCGGTCCTGGGAGACGGTGAAGATCTGCTGGTCGGCAGCGTAGCTGGTCTTGAATTGACCGTTTTCACGATAGAACATGTTGTTTTTCCTCCCGGCTTACACGCGGTCAATGATCTTGTCGCCAAACAAACCCTGGGGACGCACCAGCAGGAAGCACAGTGCCAGGCCATAGGCGAACCAGGTTTCGATGCCTCCGCCCACCATGGGGCCGAGGTACACCTCCGAGAGCTTCTCGCCCACGCCGATGATCAGGCCGCCGATGATGGCGCCGGGCAGGGAGGTCAGGCCCCCCAGAATCACCACCGGCAGCGCCTTGAGGGCCACCAGCGACAGCGAATACTGCACGCCCAGCTTGCTGCCCCAGATGATGCCGACCACCAGGGCCACGGCCCCGGCCACCGACCAGACGATGACCCAGATGCGCGACAGCGGAATGCCGATGGATTGCGCAGCCTGGTGGTCGTCGGCTACGGCCCGCAGGGCGCGGCCCGTCTTGGTTTTCTGGAAGAAGATGCTCAGGGCTGCCACCATGACGGCAGCAATGCCGGCGGCAAACAGGTCTTCCAGGCTGATCATCACGCCGCCTTCGAAGGTGGACTCCATCAGGAACACCGGGTCTTTGGGCATGCCCACGTCGATGTTGTAGACCTCCGAGCCGAACACCATCGGCCCGAAGCCGTCCAGCAGGTAGGCAATGCCCAGCGTGGCCATGAGCAGGATGATCGGCTCCTGGTTGACCAGGTGGCGCAGCGCCAGGCGCTCGATCAGCCAGGCCACCACCACCATGCTGGCCAGCGTGACCACGATCGCCAGCAGGTTGCCCAGCAGGCCCGGCTCCATGCCCAGCCAGCTCGGAATCCACTCGGCAAAACGGGCCATCACCAGGGCGGAGAACAGCACCATCGCCCCCTGGGCGAAGTTGAAGACGCCCGAGGCCTTGAAAATCAACACAAAACCAATCGCTACCAGCGCGTACAGCGTGCCCACCATCAGGCCGCCGAACAGGGTTTCCAGAAAGAATGCCATGTTGTTCGCTCCTTGTTCTTTCAGTGGGAGGTGCCCAGGTAGGCACGGATCACGTCTTCGTTGTTGCGCACTTCGTCGGGCATGCCGTCGCCGATCTTCTTGCCGTAGTCCAGCACCACGACGCGGTCGGAGATGTCCATCACCACGCCCATGTCATGCTCGATCAGCACGATGGTGGTGCCGAATTCTTCGTTCACGTCCAGGATGAAGCGGCACATGTCCTGCTTCTCCTCCACGTTCATCCCGGCCATCGGCTCGTCGAGCAGCAGCACCTGCGGCTCCATGGCCAGGGCGCGGCCCAGGTCCACGCGCTTTTGCAGGCCGTAGGGCAACTGGCCCACGGGCGTCTTGCGGTAGGCCTGGATTTCCAGGAAGTCGATGATGTTCTCGACGAACTCGCGGTGCGCCAGCTCCTCGCGCCGCGCCGGGCCAAGATGCAGCGCCTGCAGGAGGATGTTGCTTTTCATCTTCAGGTTGCGCCCGGTCATGATGTTGTCGATCACGCTCATGCCCTTGAACAGCGCCAGGTTCTGGAAGGTGCGGGCCACGCCCATTTCCGCCACCTGGCGGCTGTTCATGTGCGCAAAGGTCTGGCCGCGGAAGGTGATCGAGCCTTCGCTGGGCGTATAGACGCCGTTGATGCAGTTGAGCATCGACGACTTGCCGGCACCGTTGGGGCCGATGATGGAGCGGATTTCATGCTCCCGCACGTTGAATGAGATGTCGGTCAGCGCTTTCACGCCGCCAAAGCGCAGGCTGATGTTCTGGATGTCCAGAATGACATCGCCGATTTTCTTGTCCGTCATGGCATTGGCCTTTTCTTGGGCAATGGGGGAAGGGGGCTGTGGAGCGCCGGCAGCGGCGCGGTCATGTTCCAAAACAGCGGCGTCGGTCATGGGGTTCCCGGGGCAAGGCTCAGGCGGCCTGACGGGCGGCGGGATACACCTGCCCTTCCAGAATCTTCAGCGTGGCGCTGACGCTGCCGGTACGCCCGTCCTCGAACTTCACCTGGGTTTCGATGAACTGTTCGGTCTTGCCGCTGTACAGCGCATCGATCAGCACGCCGTACTTGTCCGCGATGAAGTTGCGGCGCACCTTGCGGGTGCGGGTCAGCTCGTCGTCGTCCGGGTCGAGTTCCTTGTGCAGCACCAGGAAGCGGGCCACCTGGGTGTCGGCCATGCCCTCTTCGGCGGCCAGCCCGGCATTGACCTGGCGCACGCAGTCGGCCACCAGCTCCAGCACTTGCGGCTTGGACGCCAGATCGACGTAGCCGCCGTAAGGGATGCCCTGGCGCTCGGCCCAGTTGCCCACGGCTTCGTAGTCGATGTTGATGAAGGCGCAGACCTTGTCCTGGCCGTTGCCGAAGCACACGGCTTCCTTGATGTGCGAGAAGAACTTGAGCTTGTTCTCGATGTAGTTGGGCGCAAACATGGCGCCAGTGGACATCTTGCCCACGTCCTTGGCGCGGTCGATGATGCGCAACTGGCCGTTGGCACCGATCACCCCGGCGTCTCCGGTCTTGAAGTAGCCGTTTTCATCGATGACCTCGGCCGTGGCGTCGGGGCGCTTGTAATACTCCTTGAGTACCGAAACGCCTTTGAGCAGCACCTCGCCGTTGTCGGCAATTTTCAATTCGATGCCCGGGGCTGCCTGCCCCACGCTGTTGATGTCCACCTGGCCGTCGCGCTGCAGGCACACGTAGGCGCAGGTTTCGGTCTGGCCATACAGCTGCTTCAGGTTGATGCCGATGCTGCGGAAGAACTGGAACAGCTCCGGCCCGATGGCCGCGCCGGCGGTATAGGCCACGCGGATGCGCGACAGGCCCATGGCGTTGCGCAGCGGCCCGTAGATCATCAGGTCGCCCAGCCAGTATTTCAGCCGGTCCACGGTGCCGACGCTCTTGCCGTCCAGAATGTCCGAACCCACGCGCTTGGCCACGTTCATGGCCTTCTGGAACAGCCACTGCTTGAATGCGGCGGCATCTTCCATGCGGATCGATACCGAGGTCAGCATCCCCTCGAACACCCGGGGCGGGGCGAAGTAGTACGTCGGGCCGACCTCGCGCATGTCGATGCTGACCGTGGCCGCCGATTCCGGGCAGTTGATGGTGAAGCCTGCCACCAGCCACTGGGCGTAGGAGAACAGGTGGTCGCCCACCCATGCCGGCGGCAGGTAGGAGATGACGTTGTCGTTGGGGCCGAGCTTGTCCACCTCCACCCCGCCTTTGGCCGAGCCGATGAAGTTGGCGTGCGTCAGGCACACGCCCTTGGGCTTGCCCGTGGTGCCCGAGGTGTAGAGGATCACCGCCACATCCTCGGCCTGCACGCGCTGCTGCATGTTCTCCCACACGCCGGGGTGGTCGCGGTCCCAGGTCTCGCCCAGCTTTTTCAGCTCGGCGGTGCTGATCAGGCCCGGCTCCTCGTATTTGCGCAGGCCGCGCGGGTCGTCGTAAATGATGTGGGTGATGCCGGGCACGGACTCGCGCACTTCCAGCAGCTTGTCCACCTGTTCCTGGTCTTCGGCAAAGGCGAACTGGATGTCGGCATCCTGCACCACGAAGGCCATTTCCTGCGCCACGGCGTCCTGGTACAGCGGAATCGGGATGGCCCCCAGGCTCTGCACGGCGGCAAAGCCCATGTAGACGTGCGGGCGGTTGTCGCTCACAAAAGCCAGGTTCTGGCCCCGTGCCAGGCCCAGCGCAGCCAGGCCACAGGCCATGTGGCGCACATCCCTGGTCACGTCGGCCCAGCTCCAGGTCTGCCAAATGCCGTACTCCTTTTCACGCAGCGCCGGTGCCTGGGGGCGCTGGGCGGCATGTTCTAGGAGCAGGTGCGGAAAAGTGGTCGCCATGGCGGTTCCTCGCAAACGATGTTCTGGAAGGTGTGCAGTCAGTTTCGTGTCAAAAAGTCTGATTTGCACCGGATTTCCAACAATCGTAGTGGCGAGTTTGACGTTATTGTGTCCTTTTGACGACTTTCCTAGGGAAACTTCTTATCGGGTTATCCTGCTGTGTATCTGTGCCATCTGCTTTTTACTGTGGTTTATTTTCATCATTTGCAGGGGTGAATGGCGGAAAAACGCCGCACCCTGTGGCAAACCCTAGGGGACAGGGCCGACATCTGCCCCGATGCTTACCGTTTATGAGTTCGATACCTTCTTTGTACCAACGCAGACGCTCTCCCACCATGCAGGAATTGGGCAGCATTCCCTGGTTGCGCCTGCTCCAGCCCCATGAGCGTGACCGGGCCGTCAGTTCCTTGCAGATCTCGCAGGCCATGCCTGGCGAACACGTCTGCGTGCTGGGGCGGCAGGTGACGTACTGGTTCGGCCTGACCGACGGGCTGCTGAAAATGAGTTCGGAAAACGCCCAGGGCGTCAGCATGACCTTTGCCGGACTGCCGCCGGGCGGCTGGTTTGGCGAAGGCACCTGCATCAAGCGCGAGCCGTACCGCTACAACGTGCAGGCGTTGCGCAAAAGCGTGGTGGCCGGGCTGCACATCGACACCTTCCACTGGCTGCTGGACAACTCGCTGGGCTTCAACCGCTACATCATGAGCCAGCTCAACGAACGCCTGGGCCAGTTCATCGCCGCGCGGGAGATCGACCGCCTCTCCAGCCCCGACCTGCGTGTGGCCCGCAATCTGGCAGCGCTGTTCAACCCGGTGCTTTATCCCTATTGCGGCAATGCCCACGTGCTGCGCATCACCCAGCAGGAACTGGCCTACCTGGTCGGCCTGTCGCGCCAGCGCGTCAACGAGGCGCTGACCACGCTGGAGGCCGCTGGCGCCATCCAGGTCGAATACGGCGGCGTGCGCGTTCTGGACCTGGAAGCGCTGCGCACCGGCGTGTTCCCGAGCCGCAAAACCGCCCCGCCGCAGATGGCCGCCATCGGCGCCTGAGTGCCCGAGTGCGGACAAGGACAGGGCGGCGCAGCGACAATACCCGCCTTCCTTTGCCCAGAGATGGCCATGCCTCCTTCCAAACCACGATCCTCTTCCGGCCCCCGTCCCGGCCCACGTCCCGCCCGCCGGGATTTTTCTGCTTCTGGCCCCCGGCGGGAGGGGGAGCGTGGCCCGCGCCAGGAAGGGGAACGCGGCCCGCGTGGCGACCGTCCGCAGCGCAGCGGTGACCGTTTCGAGCGTGGGGGCGAGCGCCCGCAGCGCCGTTTTGACAACGACCGCCCCGGTTTCCGCAAAGACGACCGTGGCCCGCGCCGCGACGGCGACCGTCCGCAGCGCGGCGGTTTCGGCCCATCCGATGGCCGCCCCAGCTTCCGCCGCGCCGATGGCGAGCGTCCGCAGGAACGCCGCTTTGAAGGTGGTGAGCGCCCGCAGCGCCGTTTCGACAACGATCGTCCCAGCTACCGCAACGATGACCGTAGCCCGCGCCGCGATGGCGAACGTCCGCAGGAGCGCCGCTTTGAAGGCGGTGAACGTCCGCAGCGCCATTTCGAGAACGACCGTCCCAGTTTCCGCAAGGACGACCGAGGCCCGCGCCGTGACGGCGAGCGCCAGGAGCGCGGCGGTTTCGGTCAAGCCGATGGCCGCCCCAGCTTCCGCCGTGCGGATGGCGAGCGTCCGCAGGAACGCCGCTTTGAAGGCGGTGAACGTCCACCACGCCGTTTCGACAACGACCGTCCCAGTTTCCGCAAGGACGACCGAGGCCCGCGCCGTGACGGCGAGCGCCAGGAACGCGGCGGCTTCGGTCACGCCGATGGCCGTCCCAGCTTCCGCCGTGCGGATGGCGATCGTCCGCAGGAACGCCGTTCTGAAGGTGGCGAGCGTCCGCAGCGCCGTTTCGACAACGACCGCCCCGGCTTCCGCAAGGACGACCGAGGCCCGCGCCGTGACGGCGAGCGCCAGGAACGCGGCCCGCGCAGCGACCGTCCGCAGCGTGATTTTTCCGACCGTCCGCCACGCGGCGACTTTGATCGTGCTGCGCAGCGTTCTGCCGCTGCGCCGGAAGGCGAACAGCGCGGCCGGGGCAGCATCCGCACCTACCGCGCCCCGGCCAGCCTGAAAGGCAAGGCCGCGCCGATCAAGGTGATCCGCCCGGAAGACAAGCCCCCGGAGTCCGCCGATCAAGGCTTTCGCAAACGCAAGCCGCGTTCTGAATAAATAGCGCCTTGCGCTGATAAACAAAGGGTTTCAGATAAAAAAATATCTGAAACCCTTATTTTTAGCGCGGCAACAGCTCTTGTTTTAGGTGTTTCGCCACAACACATCCGGCCCGATTTCCTCCAGCGTGGCGCAGCCCAGTTGCGCCATCGCCAGCTCCAGTTCGCCGCGCAGCAGGTGCAGCATGTGCGCCACACCCAGCCACCCGGCGCAGGCCAGGGCGTGCAGTTGCGGGCGGCCTACCAGCACGGCGCTGGCGCCCAGGGCCAGGGCTTTGACCACATCGGTGCCCCAGCGCACGCCGCTGTCCAGCAGCAGCGGCACTTGCACGGCAGCGGCAATGGCGGGCAGCGCCTCGATGGGGCTGACCACGCCGTCCAGCACTCGTCCGCCGTGGTTGGAGACGATGAGCGCATCCACCCCGCAATCCACCGCTTGCCGTGCCTGCTGCGGGTGCAGCACGCCTTTGAGGATGAAGGGCAGGCGCGTGTGCGCCCGCAGCCAGCGCAGCTCGTCCCACGTGGGCGCTTGCTGCGCCAGGGGCGTGCCGAACAGCGGCGGGCCGTCGATGCTGCCGGCCTGTTGGCGGCTGGGCACATGGCGCAGATTGGCAGCGGCCACGCCCGGCGGCAGGGCAAAGCCGGAGCGCTTGATGCTGGCATCCACCGTCCAGACGATGGCTTCGTAGCCTGCGCTTTCGGCCCGCTGCACCAGCTCTAGCGTGTGCGAACGCTCGGCCTGGGAATAGAGCTGGAACCACAGCGGGCCGCGCCGCTGCAAGGCGTGGCGGGCGTGCTGCGCCTCCTGGGCGATGGCCTCCAGTGTGTGGCTGCTCAAGGTGCTGACCAGCATTCCTGCCTGCAAGGCCGTGGCGGCACGCACGCTGGCCAGTTCGCCTTCCGGGTGTGCCAGGGTCTGGTAGGCCACGGGAGCCAGCAGGATCGGATGCTCCAGCGGCTGGCCCAGCAGCATCTGGCGCGTGTGGGCGCCACTCAGATCGGCCAAGGGCCGGGGCACCAGGCGCAGCGCATCGAAGGCGGCGCGGTTGTGCGCCAGGGTGAGCTGCTGGTCGGCCCCGCCCTGGATGTGCTGCCAGGCGCTGGCTTCGATGTGGTGGCGGGCCTGCTGCTCGTAGTCGGGCAGGCTGGCGATGTGCGCCGGAATCTGGTTGGCCGCAGGCTGCACCGGCTGGCCCAGGATGTTCAATGCCGCGCTCATGTCTGCGACCACATGCGCAGCAGGTTGTGGTAGGTGCCGGAGAGGGCGGAGATTTTCGGATGCTCCGGGCAATCGGCGCTCAGGGACTGGATGCTTTGGTCCAGATCGAACAGCAGGCGGCGCTTTTCCGCCGAGGCAATCAGGCTTTGCGCCCAGAAAAACGAGGCGTAGCGCGTGCCTTGGGTGACGGGGTTCACCCGGTGCAGGCTGGTGCCGGGGTAGACGATGGCATCGCCCGCCGCCAGCTTCACGCTTTGCTGGCCGAAAGTGTCTTCCACGATCAGTTCGCCGCCCTCGTATTCGTCGGGGTTGCTGAAAAACACGGTGGTCGAGACATCGGTGCGCAGCTTGGTCGCCGTGCCGGGAATGACGAACAGCGCGTTGTCGATGTGGTTGCCATAGGTGCCGCCGCCTTCGTAGCGGTTGAAGCGCGGGGGCAGCACCTTTACCGGCAGGGCGGCGGCCAGATACAGGGGATTGCGGGCCAGTTTGTCCAGCACGAACTCGCCCAGGGTTTTGGCTTCGGCGCTGGCCAGCGGCAGTTGCAGATTCTGTTTCACCTGCGCGGCCAGATGGCCGGCGGTGGCGCGGCCATCTTCCCACTGGGCTTGTTCCAGGGTCTGGCGGCAGGTGGCGACTTCTTCGGGAGTGAGCAGGGCAGGGATACGCAGCAGCATGGCGGTGGTCAAGGATGAATGATGGAAACGATTATTGTTTGCGCAAAAAACCCCGCCGCCCAGGCAGGGCTGCGGGGTTTGTGCGTGGGGGCTGACGCAGGTCAGCTTCAGTAGGCGATCTTCAGCGTGGCCACTGCGGAGCGGCCAGCGCCGATGTTGGCGTAGTGCGGGGAACGCACGCCGGTGTAATACACCTTGTCGGTCAGGTTGTACAGGTTCAGTTGCAGCGCCATGTTCGGCGTGAACTGGTAGCTGGCCATGGCGTCGTAGCGGGCGTAACCGCTGGCACCCTTGGTCACGATGCCGCCATCGACGGTGCTACGGATGTACGAGGCGTTCACGCTGCTTTGTGCGTACACACCCAGACCCAGGGTCAGTTTGGACATGGGCTTGTAGCTGGTCCACAGGCTGAAGCTGTGCTTGGGCGTGTTCTGGAAGGGCTGGCCGTTCGAGGTTGAGGACGTACAGACTAATGGCGTGCCCGAGCAGGTCTGCCCTGCATCTTTTTGCTTGCTATCCATATAGGTGTAGCCGCCAAATACGTCCAGGCCCGGCAGCACGCTGCCGGTAAAGCCCAGTTCGATGCCGTTCACCACCTTGTTGCCGCCCATGTAGGTGATGCCGTTTTCCGTGATGCGGACATTGGTCACTTCATTGCGGAAGATGGCGGCGGTCAGGCCCAGGTGGTTGTTCAGCACATCCCACTTGGTGCCCAGCTCGATGGAGCGGGTTTTTTCGGGTTGCAGATCGGCCAGGGCGTCCGTGGTGATGCCCAGGTCTTCGTTGCCATTGCCCAGCGAGGAGCCGCCAGGGCGCGATGCACTGGCCAAATTCACATAAATACTGCCATTGCGGGCAGGCTTATAGACCACACCCAGTTGGTAGTTGAAGAGGGTATCCGTGCGTGATTGATCTAAAGCTGCTGTCGTGTTGCCGGTAATGGGGTGGGTATATTGGGGCGCGGCGGTGGAGACTTTGTAGTGATCCACCCGCAGGCCGCCATTGAGCAGCCATTGTTCGTTGAGCTTCAGCGTATCGAAGCCATACAAGGCTACCGTGTCAATTTTGTTGGTTGTGGTGCGGCCTTTTACCCAGGCATATTGCCAATTGGCACCGCTGTTGGGGTTGTTCAAGTCTGCGCACCAGGGGGTAACGGCAGTGCAATTGCTGGTGGCATTGTCTTGAATGGCCCCAGAGCGAATGTCGGCCTTTTCTTTCGCCAGTTCTAAGCCCACCGCAAAGCTATGCCCCACGCTGCCGGTTTGTGCCTGGCCGGTGAATTCGGTCACGTTTTGCAAGGTGGTGGTTTCCGAATCGCGGAAGTTGCCACGGCGCCAGACAAAGCCTTTATCGACGTTGCCCTTGCTGTCGTCCGGCTGCGTCCAGACATAGTCCTGCGTGGACTTGCTATAGCGCAGGGTGTTGCGCAGCTTGTTGGTGTCGCTGAATTTGTGTTCGACCGAAGCCGTGAATAAATCGCTTTTTTCTTTCTGGAAATCGCGGTTGTCCAGGCCGTACCAGTTTTTGCGGCTGTTGCCGTATTCCGGGCGCACCGTGCTGCCGCCGGGCAGGTTGGCTGCTTGGGTGTTGCTCCAGCGGTAGGGGATGCCGCCATCAGGCACATCATCGGTTTGCAGGTGCTGCCAGCCCAGGGTGATTTCGGTGGGCGTGCCCATGCCGAAGGTCACGGTGGGGGCAATGCCCCAGCGTTTGTTTTCGGGGCCGTTGCGGCCCGGCACGTCGGCGTCGTGCGCCATGGCGTTCAGGCGCAGGCCCACGGTGTCGGACAGCTTGCGGTTCAAGTCCAGCGTGGCACGCTTGTAGCTGTCGGTGCCCAGACCCACGTCGGCCTTGAGGAAGTTCTCGTTCTTGGCCTTTTTGGTGGACAGGTTGATCGAGCCGCCCGCACCGCCGCGCCCGGCGTAGGCCGAATCAGCGCCTTTGATGACTTCGATGGCTTCCAGGTTGAACACTTCGCGCGTGCCGGCGGCGATGTCGCGCATGCCGTCGACGAAGGTGCTGGCTTGCGCATCCATGCCACGGATGAAGGCTTGGTCGCCGGTGGGGTTGCCGCCTTCGCCATTGCCGAAGGTGATGCCGGGGGTGGCTTTCAAGGCGTCTTGCAGGCTGGTTGCGCCAGTCTGTTGCAGGACTTCCTCGGTAATGACCTGCACGGTCTTGGGCGTATCGACCAGCGGCGCGGTGAATTTGCCCGACGGTGCAGTGTCGGTTTTCATCGCACTGGTTTCGCCTGTGACGGTGACGGTGGAGAGGGTGTTGGTGGCCGGGGCCGATTGCGCCAGGACATTGGCGCTGACCAGGGTCAAACCAGCAGCTAAGGCCAGTTGCGTGAGTTCGCAGTGCAGGCCGGGTTTGCGGTTTTCTGACATGGGTGGGATGGGTTGGAGAGATGGATGAAACGAGACTGCTCCACCAAAGGCACCTTGAAAAGCGCCCTGGAAAAAGGCGCAGTCCCGCTGCAAATTTTATTCATTAATAAGAATGATTGCCTTTATCTATATCAATATTGTTGCTTCTTGGCAACGGATGGCCCTGGCGGGGCGGCCCTTGAAATGCGGCATGCCGCCCCTAATTGCAGCGGCGTTGCCGACGCGGGGTCGGCGCTTTTTTTGCTGAGTTACACCTTATGAGTCAACATACCCATTCCTTCCAGGCAGAAGTGGCGCAACTGCTGCACCTGGTCACCCATTCGCTGTATTCCAACCCCGAAATCTTCCTGCGCGAGCTGGTGTCCAACGCCTCGGACGCCTGCGACAAGCTGCGCTTTGCGGCGCTGGGCGATGCCAGCCTGTACGGTGACCAGCCCAATCTGGAAGTGCGCCTGTCCTTCGATGCCGCTGCCAAAACGCTGACGATTACCGACACCGGCATCGGCATGAGCGAGCAGGAGGCCATCGACCACCTGGGCACGATCGCCAAGAGCGGCACCAAGGCGTTCATGGAGCAGCTTTCGGGCGACCAGAAGTCGGATGCGCAGCTCATCGGCCAGTTCGGCGTGGGGTTTTACTCGGGCTTCATCGTGGCCGACAAGATCACCGTGGAATCGCGCCGCGCCGGGCTGTCTGAGGCGCAGGGCGTGCGCTGGACAAGCACCGGCACGGGCGACTTCGTGACCGAGACCATCACCCGCACGCAGCGCGGCACCAGCGTCACCCTGCACCTGCGCGAAGACCAGCAGGAGTTTCTGAACGCCTGGAAGCTCAAGCAACTGGTCAGCAAATACTCCGACCACATCAGCCTGCCCATCCTGATGGAAAAAGAGGAATGGAAGGAAGGCGCGAACGAGGGCGAACCCGGCGGCATGGTGAAAACCGGCGAATGGGAAACCGTGAACAAGGCCAGCGCCCTGTGGACGCGGGCCAAGAAGGACATCAGCGCCGAGCAGTACCGGGAGTTCTACAAAAGCATCAGCCACGATCACGAAGACCCGCTGGCCTGGGCGCACAACCGGGTGGAGGGCAATTCGGAATACACGCAGCTGCTCTACATCCCGGCCAAGGCGCCGTTCGACCTGTATACCCGCGACAAGCACGCGGGCGTGAAGCTGTACGTCAAGCGCGTGTTCATCATGGACGACGCCGAGGCGCTGCTGCCCCAGTACCTGCGCTTTGTGAAAGGCGTGATCGACTCCGCCGACCTGCCGCTGAACGTCAGCCGCGAGCTGCTCCAGGAAAGCCGCGACGTGCGCCTGATCCGCGACGGTTCGGTCAAGCGCGTGCTGTCGATGCTGGAAGACCTGGCCCGCCACGACAAACACGATGCGGCTGCCGATGCCGACGGCAATGCCGACAACGTAACCGACGTGGTCAGCGAGGAGGACAAGGCCAAGGAAGGCAAGTACACCCGCTTCTATGCCGAGTTCGGCCCGGTGCTGAAAGAGGGGCTGGGCGAGGACTTCGCCAACCGCGAGCGCATCGCCAAGCTGCTGCGCTTTGCCTCCACCACCAGCGATGCACCGACAGTGGGCTTTGCCGATTACAAGGCACGGATGAAGGAGGGGCAGGAAGCCATCTACTACATCACCGCCGACACCCTGGCGGCCGCCAAGAACAGCCCGCAGCTGGAAGTGTTCAAGAAAAAGGGCATCGAGGTACTGCTGATGACCGACCGCGTGGACGAGTGGGCGCTGAACTACCTGCAAGACTTCGACGGCACGCCGCTGCAAAGCGTGGCCAAGGGTGCGGTAGACCTGGGCAAGCTCCAGGACGAGGACGAAAAGAAAGCCACCGAGGAAGCCGCCGAAGCCTTCAAGCCCCTGCTGGCCAAGCTGAAAGAGGCGCTGAAGGACAAGGCCGAGGACGTGCGCGTGACCGCCCGCCTGGTCGATTCGCCCGCCTGCCTGGTGGTGCAGGACGGCGACATGAGCAGCCAGCTGGCCCGCATGTTGAAGCAGGCCGGGCAGGACGTGCCCGGCAGCAAGCCGGTGCTGGAGGTGAACCCGGAACACGCGCTGGTGAAGAAGCTGGACGGCAGCGTGCATTTCCACGACCTGGCGCACATCCTGTTCGACCAGGCGCTGCTGGCCGAAGGCGGGCACCTGGAAGACCCGGCGGCCTACGTCAAGCGGGTGAATGCGCTGCTGGTCTGATGGGCCTGAACCGGAACTGAAACCGGAATCGAAAAACCTGCCCTGGCGTGCCACGGCAGGTTTTTTTACGGTCATGTGCTATTTAATAAGAAGCTTCTTCCGATGATAAATAAACGATTTCCATATAAAACATATTTGAAATCCTTTATTTGTCAGCGGTAGAAGCTCCTTAAAGAATAACAAGTCAAAAAAAACCGCTGCCCAGGAGCTGGCACAGCGGCATCAAGAAGGGAAAGGGGAAAAAGGCAGCGGCAGGTCAGACCTGCATGTTCATCACGTCGGTGTAAGCCTGCACCAGACGGTTGCGCACGTGCAGCGTGGCCTGGAAGCCGATTTGCGCCTTCTGCATGGCAACCATGGTTTCTTCGAGGCTGACGGCGGGGTTTTCCAGCTGCACTTCGCGTTGCAGGTGGCTGGAGTGATTTTGTGCGGCGCTGACCGAGCGCAGGGCGTTTTCCAGTGCGGAGCCGAAGCCGTGCCCTTCGGCCTCGGCGGATTGCAGGGGTTTGGTCAGGCGGGCGGCGGCATCGGTGGTGCCGCGCAGGGCGGACAAGGCGCTTTGGGTGTTCTGAATACGCAGATCCATGGTGGACTCCCTCGGGAAAAATGGACGCAGGAAATAGCTAACTTGGCCGCAATCGTAAGCATTCAGGGGGTGCGCCAGCGGCGGAAATAAGTGGGCAAAGGGGCGCCTTATCGTGTGAATGGCGGCAGGACAAATCCGAATAATCGACTGCACCTTGGGCTGCGTGCCAGCTCTTGAACTCTGTTGGGAAAAACAATATGTCCGCCGTCGCTGAAGTACCTCTCGCTCAGAATCCTCCTGCCGTTGCCGGCGCACCTGGCGTCTCGCTCCAGCAGCGCTTCAACCAGATGGATCGCAGCCAGCGCATGCGCTGGGGCGGTCTGGCCGCCCTGGCCGTGGTGGCGGTGGTAGCCGCAGCGCTGTTTGCCCGCCAGCCGGATTACAAGGTGCTGTTCTCCAGCCTGTCGGACAAGGATGCGGGGGCCATCGTCGCGCAATTGACGCAGATGAACGTGCCCTACCGCTACACCGAGGGCGGCGGCGCGATTCTGGTGCCCGCCGACAAGGTTCACGATGCGCGGCTCAAACTTGCCACGCAGGGGCTGCCCAAAGGCTCGATTGCCGGGTTCGAGGTGATGGACAACAGCAAGTTCGGCATCACCCAGTTTCAGGAGCGGGTGAATTACCAGCGGGCGCTGGAAGGGGAGCTGACGCGCTCCATCCAGGGCCTGTCGGCGGTGCAGGATGCCCGCGTGCATCTGGCGCTGCCCAACCAGAACGGTTTTTTCCGCGAGCAGCAGAAGCCTTCGGCCTCGGTGATCGTGAACCTCTTTCCGGGGCGGATGCTCGATCGCACGCAGATCGCGGGCATCGTGCATCTGGTCGCTTCCAGCGTGCCGGAACTGGCGCCCAGCAGCGTGAGCGTGCTGGATGAAAGCGGCAAGCTGCTCTCGCAGGAGCCGGACGGCCAGAACAGCCCGGTCGATCTCCAGCAACTGATGTACCAGCAGCAACTGGAAAAGCAGTACGTGCAGCGCATTTTGGACATTCTGGAACCGGTGGTCGGTGCCGGCAACGTCAAGGCGCAGGTGACGGCGGAGCTGGATTTCTCGCAGTCCGAATCGACCTCCGAACTGCACGCGCCCAACCAGGGCGAGCGGGCCAGCAGCGCCATTCGCAGCCAGCAGATGCTGGAAAGCACCGGAGCGCCGAAAGACCTGCCGCCCACCGGCGTCCCCGGCGCCACGACCAACCAGCCGCCGCAGGTGGCCGCTGCGCCGATCAACGGGCAGGCGCAGCCGCTGCGCTCGGCCGAGGAGCGCCAGCGCGACTTCATGGAAATCCCGGGCAGCAAGCGCGAGGTGGTCACCAATTACGAGGTGGACAAGACGGTGCGCGTCACCCGCAACAGCACCGGCGGCATCAAGCGCATGACGGCGGCGGTGGTGGTCAATTACCTGCCCGGCACCCCGGCCGAGGCCGGTGGCGTGGCCACGCCCCAGCCGATGACCGAGCAGCAGCAGGCGCAGATGCTGGCGCTGGTGCGCGAGACGATCGGCTTCAGCGCTGAGCGCGGCGACTCGGTGAACCTGATGAACACTCCGTTCCAGGCCGCGCCGCGTCTGGCTTCGGACTTGCCGGTGTGGCAGCAGCCCGAGACGATCGAAATGGTCAAGACCATTGGCTGGCCCGTGGGCTTTGTGCTGGCGGCGCTGATCCTGATGTTTGGCGTGGTGCGGCCCCTGGTCAAGAGCCGCCGCAAGAAGGAGATGCAGGCCCAGCTCGACCTGCTGGAAGCCGAGGAGCTGGAACGCCCCGCCCTGCCGCAGAAACCGGGTGAACTGCCGCCCGAACAGATCCGCCTCGACCAGGCGCGGGCACTGGCCAAGCAGAACCCGATTGCGGTGGCCAACATTATCAAAACCTGGGTCAATGGCGCCGAGGCCTAACACCCTGGCCGTGGCATGACGAACATAAAGAGCTGAATATGGACGACCGTGGTTTGAATGATGCTGCCATCTTGCTGATGTCCCTGGGGGAGGAAGAGGCAGCCGAGGTGTTCAAGCACCTCTCCCCCAAGGAAGTGCAGAAGCTGGGCGAAACCATCGCCCGGATGCGCGGTGTGACCAAGGAGAAGGTGGACTTCGTGGTCGCCCGTTTCACGGACGATTGCGCCTCGCAAAGTCTGCTGGTCGAGGATGCCAGCGACTACGTGAAGTCCGTGCTGCGCCGTGCCCTGGGCGACGACAAGGCCTCGCTGCTGCTGGACCGCATCCTGCAGGGCGGCGATGTCTCCGGCATCGAAAGCCTGAAATGGATGGACCCGGTTTCCGTGGCCGAACTGCTGCGCAACGAACACCCGCAGATCGTCGCGGCCATCCTGGTGCATCTGGAGTACGAGCAGTCGGCTGCCATCCTGATGCAGCTGCCCGAGCGGATGCGCAGCGAAGTCATGCTGCGCGTGGCGACGCTGGAAGGCATCCAGCCCTCGGCCCTGAAGGATTTGAACGAGGTGCTGTACCAGGTGCTGGCCGGGGGCGACAAGATTCGCAAGACCTCGCTGGGCGGGGTCAAGACCGCTGCGGAAATGCTCAACCTGCTGGGCGGCAATGCCGACGTGGCGGTGCTGGACACCATCCGCAATTACGACGCGGATCTGGCGCAGAAGATCATGGACAAGATGTTCGTCTTCGACGACCTCGTCAAGCTCGACGGCCCGTCGCTGCAACTGGTGCTGCGCGAGGTGGCGTCCGAGACGCTGATCGTGGCGCTGAAAGGCGGCTCGATGGAAGTGCGCGACAAGATTCTGGCCAATATGTCCAAGCGGGCGGCCGAAGCCCTCAAGGAAGACCTGGAAGGGCGCGGCCCGATGCGCCTGTCCGAAGTGGAAGCGCAGCAGAAGGAAGTGCTGAAGATCGTGCGCCGTCTGGCCGACGAGCAGCAGATCACCATCGGCGGCGGTGCCGAAGACGCATTCGTCTAACAGGAAGGTCAGGAAGCGGACATGGCAGGCAACACCCCCTATTCCAAAGCGCGTTTCATTCCCAGCGAGGAGCTGCCGGCCGGTCAGGTGCGCGTCTGGCGCTTTGGCGATGTCGGCCTGGGCGGCCTGGGGGGCGAGGCGCTGCCGCCGGATACCTCCGAGCAGCTCCACCCGCTGATGAGCGAACACCCGTCCGACCCGGCCATGGAAGAAGACGCCCAGGCGGTGGAGGCAGTGCAGGAGGACTCGCCGCCCCAGCCCGCCGGGATGGACGAGGAAACCGTGCAGCACCTGCTGGAGCAAGCCCGTCAGGAGGCCTACCAGCAGGGTCTGGAGCAAGGGCACCAGCAGGCCGCCCAGGAGTGGCAGCAGCGGATGCAGGACTATCAGAACAACCAGGGCCGGGAGCAAGGGCAGCGCCTGACGGAAATCGTCCACCAGGCACAAAACGGCATCCAGGGCCTGCAACAGCAGGTGGCGCCGGATTTGCTGCAACTGGCCTGCGACATTGCCCGCCAGGTGGTGCGCCAGGAACTGCGCACCAACCCTCAGGCGCTGATGCCGGTGCTGCGCGAGGCCCTGGACATGCTGGGTGCGGAAACCAAACCCGCCGTGGTGCGCCTGCACCCGGACGACTGGCAGGTGCTGGAGCCGCATATCCGCGCCGCTCTGCCCAATCCCAAGATCGAATGGCTGCAGGATGCCGGCGTGCCGCCCGGCGGCTGCCTGGTGGAAAGCCAGGGCGCCCAGGTGGACGGCAGCCTGGAAAAACGCTGGCAGCGGGCGGTGGCTGCGCTGGGCCTGGTGTCCACCTGGTACGAAGGGGCACAGCATGGCTGAAACAACGGATATGGCCGGACAACTGCAAGCCCTGCTGCAACAGGGCAGTGCGCGGCTGCGCCAGCCCTTGCCGCTGCCCAGCCACGGCACCCTGACGCGGCTGACCGGGCTGGTGCTGGAAGCATCGGGCCTGCGGGCGCCGGTCGGGGCGCAGTGCCATCTGCAAATGCCGGGGCAGGAGCCGGTGCTGGCCGAGGTGGTCGGGTTTGCCGGCGACCGGGCCTTTCTGATGCCGGCGGGCGATATCCAGGGCCTGTCCTGCGGCGCCACGGTGACACCGGCGCAGCCGTTCATTCCGCCGTTGCGCCTGGGCGATACCGAAGTGCCGGACATGGCGCCCGGGGTGCTGCGCTTGCCCATGGGCGATGGCCTGCTGGGCCGGGTGGTCGATTCCCAGGGCATCCCCCTGGACCATGGCGGCGACTTGCGTGACGTGCAGGCCCGTGAGCTGGAACGCGAGCCGCTCAATGCCATGGAGCGTGCCCCGGTGCGCGAGAGCCTGGATACCGGCGTGCGGGCCATCAACAGCCTGCTGACCGTGGGGCGCGGGCAGCGCCTGGGGCTGTTTGCCGGTTCGGGCGTGGGCAAATCCGTGCTGCTGGGCATGATGGCCCGTTACACCCAGGCCGACATCATCGTGGTGGGCCTGATCGGCGAGCGGGGCCGCGAGGTCAAGGAGTTCGTCGAGGACATTCTGGGCGCCCAGGACCGTGGCCGCGCCGTGGTGGTGGCGGCACCGGCCGATGCACCGCCGTTGCTGCGGATGCAAGGGGCCAGCTACGCGACGGCGATTGCCGAGTATTTCCGCGACCAGGGCAAGCATGTGCTGCTGCTCATGGATTCGCTCACCCGCTACGCCCAGGCGCAGCGCGAGATCGCCCTGGCGATCGGCGAGCCGCCCGCAACCAAGGGCTACCCGCCGTCCTGCTTCGCCAAGCTGCCGGGGCTGGTCGAGCGCAGCGGCAATGGCCTGAACGGTGTCGGCTCCATCACGGCGTTCTATACCGTGCTGTCCGAAGGCGACGACCAGCAGGACCCGATCGCCGATGCCTCGCGGGCGATTCTGGACGGGCACTTCGTGCTTTCCCGCGCCCTGGCCGAGCAGGGGCACTATCCGGCCATCGATATCGAGCAATCGGCCTCGCGGGTGATGCACAACGTGGTCTCGCGCGAGCATTTCGAGTTAGCTAGGCGGTTTAGAGCCGTCTATTCGTGCTATCAAAAAAGTAAAGATTTGATACAAGTAGGGGCTTACGTGAATGGCTCCGACCCGCAAGTGGACGAGGCCATCCGCTTGCAACCAAATATGAGCAAGTTTCTCCAACAAACCATGTTCGAGGCCGCGCCGATGGAGCAAAGCCTTGCGGATATGGCAGCGGTGCTGGCCCCCGCTGCTTGAAATGACGAAGACGGAAAGGGGTGGTTATGTCTGCATTGAATGCGTTGATGGTTGCCATTGAACTGGCAACACGCAAGCGTGACGAAGCCCGCCAGGTGCTGCGCGAGCGCCAGCAATCCCACGCTGCAGCCCAGGCCCAGATGGACCAGCTGCAGTCTTACATGCAGGAAATGCAGCAGCGCTGGGGCGCCCAGGAAGGCGCCCAGTTCAAGCCCGAGGTGATGTACCACCATGACCAGTTCATGCAGCGCCTGCAGCACGCCGTGGAACTCCAGACCCGGGTCATGCGCGACCAGGAGCTGCGCCTGCAAGCGGCCCAACATGCGCTGATGACCACCGAGCTGCGCTTGTCCAGCCTGGAAAAAGTCGTGCAGATGCGCCGCCGCGACATGGCGCTGGCCCAGCAGCGGCGCGAGCAGAAGCAAACCGATGAGCGAGCGGCGCTGCAATTCATCGGACGCACCTTTGGCATGCAGTTTCAGGAGGTTTAGGCCATGACGATCACTTCCTCCTCCACGTTGTCCGCTACGGCGGCTGCGGGCAAGGCTTCGGCGGCTGCGGTGGACAAGAAATCGCCGGCCGGCGAGGACTCGGCAGTGCCTTTTGAACAGTTGCTGCAAGGGCTTGCCCGCCTGGTCGCGGAGCAGAGCGGGGATGGCGGGCAAGACCTGGCCAGCGGAGCCGATGCCGATGCTGCCCTGCTGGCACCCGGTGCCGTCCTGGGGCTGGAGCATATGCACAGCCTGGTTGGGCAGACCTTGCGCCTGGATACCCAGGCCGATCGGGCCCAGCGTGACGGCAGCTTTGCCGCCCATGCAGCCGCCTTGTCCTCGGCCATGCCAGCGGCGGGCCGCTCTGCCGGGGACGTGCCGATTGTGGCGCTCGGGGTGCAGCCGCAGGGCCGGGATGCCGCAGCGCCACCACCGGCCGCTCAGGCCATTGCTGCGGATGCGCAACTGACCCAGCTGGAGCAGGCTGCGGACGATGCGCAGGCCATGGGCGGTGCGGCAGTTCAGCAGGAGGCCGCCTCCGATGCGGAGGCCGGCCGGGTCGTGTTGCAAACCGGGGTCTGGCAGCTGGTTTCGCCCGCAGCGGCGGCGCCTGTGGCGGCGCTGGCTGGGCAGATTGGGCAGTGGGCTGCACAGTGGCTGGGCACCAAGGGGGCCGGGCCGGCCCAGGAACAAGCCGACCAGGGCCGCCATGACGGCACCGTGCCGGGGGGCTTGGCCGTGGGTGCCAGCCCGCACCGTTTGACCGAGCAGGCGGTGCAGGCCGCCACCGCCAGCGAACATGCGCAAAACGATGCCGAGCCGCAGCAGCAGGAAGACTTGCGCTTCTGGCTGAAAGGCGACCAGCAGCGCGGCGAGGTGCTGTTGCAGCGCGATGGCCAGCCTGTGCGTGTCCAGGTGCATATGCGGGGCAATGAGGCGCACGTGGTTTTCCGCTCTGACCAGGCGGATCTGCGCCAGCTTCTGGATGCGGGCTTGAACCAACTGGGCGATTTGCTGGCACAGCAGGGACTGGCCCTGGCCGATGCCCAGGTTCAGCCGGATGCCCGGCAGGGCCAGGGCCAGGAGGCCCCGGCGTGGGGGCAGTCGCGCCAGGGACGGGTCGTCGTGGAAGAGGTTCCTGCGGCACAGGCCCCCGCGCAGTCTCTGCCATCGAACGGGCGCTTGAATGTGTATGCTTAAACCGGTGACGGCAGAGAAATCAAGCGTGCTGGCAAGTATCCACCCCGGAACTTTGGCTTAATTTGGCTATGATTTGTCACTTTGGTAGTAAATAGAGAAAATCCGCCCCCTATGAATGAAACCCCAACCCTGTGTTGGTGGGGATGAGTCGGTTCAAACAAGGAAACCAACGTGGCAACTTCTGATGCGGTAGCAGGCGATAAACCGCCAGCAAAGAGCGGAAAAAAATTAATTGTGATTGGTGCCATTGTGGTTCTGTTGGTGGTGGCGGCTGCCGGGGCGCTGCTGATGCTGAACCAGCAACGGAACGAGGATGCGGACGATAGCGCCAAGGCGGCCGTCGTCGTCGTGCCGACCTTTTTGCCGCTGGAAAATCTGGTCGTGAACCTGGCCGACCCCGGCGGAGATCGCTTCATCCAGTTGGGAATCACCTTGGAGCTGCGGGACGAAAAGGTGGCCGATCAGGTCAAGCAGTACATGCCCAGCATTCGGGACGGGATCTTGCGTCTGGTTTCGCAGCATACGGCGGAAGATTTGCTGGGCCGCGAAGGCAAGGAGCAGCTGGCGGCCGCCATTCGGGAAGAGGTGGCACGTCCCTTGGCGGCCGGGCAGAAGCGTGCCCGCGCCAGTGATGACGAAGATGAGGAGTTCGATGATGCACCGCGCCGCAAACCGGCCAATCCGGTTCGCCGGGTGCTGTTTTCCAGCTTCATCATCCAGTAATTGAACCTGGAGCGGTTGTCATGAGTGATTCTTTCCTGTCGCAAGAAGAAGTCGATGCCCTCTTGGAAGGGGTGACGGGCGAGAGCCAGAAAACGGATGTTGCCGAGGCGGAAGAGGGATCGTTTCGCAATTACGACATTTCCAGCCAGGAGCGCATTGTGCGCGGGCGGATGCCGACGATGGAGATCGTCAACGAGCGTTTTGCCCGCAACTTTCGCATCGGTCTGTTCAACTTCATCCGGCGCAGCCCGGAAATCTCCGTCAGCAACGTCAGCGTGCAGCGTTACAGCGCTTTTTTGCGCCGTCTGGCGGTGCCGACCAATTTCAATATCGTCGGCATCCGGCCTTTGCGCGGCAATGGCCTGGTGGTCTGCGAGCCCTCGCTGGTGTTCGGCATCATCGACACCCTGTACGGCGGTGCCGGGCGGTTGCAGACGCGCATCGAGGGGCGTGATTTTTCCGCGACCGAGCAGCGCGTCATCAACCGTCTGGTCGATGTGATCAGCGAAGAGTACAAAAAAGCCTGGAACGGCATCTATCCGCTGGAGCTGGCCTACCAGCGTTCGGAGATGCAGCCGCAGTTCGCCAATATCGCCACTCCCAGCGAGATCGTGGTGTCCACCGCATTCCAGTTGGAAATTGGCGACGTTTCCGGCTCCATCCATATTTGTATGCCGTACGCAACAATGGAGCCGATTCGTGATATTTTGTATTCATCCACCCAGGGCGACTCGATGGAAGTCGATCGCCGGTGGGTGAAGGTGCTGACACGGGAAATCCAGTCTGCCGAAGTCACCCTGGTGGCCGAGCTGGCCCGCGCGGATGCGTCGGTCGAGCAGTTGCTGGCGATGAAGCCCGGCGACTTCATCGAGCTGGTGCGCGAGCCGCGCATTCGTGCCTTCATCGGGGGAGTTCCTATCTTTGAGTGCCAATATGGCACCCACAATAACAAATACGCAATCCGCATTGAGCAGTGTCTGCGCAGTGTGGAGTCCAGTTGGACCGGAGAGAAATAATGGCGATAGACCAGAACAACGACACCCCAGGCGGCGACGATCCGTTTTCGGACTGGGCCGAAGCTCTGGAAGAGCAGAAACAGGTGGATGGCACGACGACGCTGGACGCCGAGCAGGGCGGGCCGCTGACCGGGACGCCCAGCAGCGCCTACGCACCAGCCGGGGCGGAAGTGCCGGTCAACGACATCAACATGGTGCTGGACATCCCGGTGCAGTTGTCGGTCGAACTGGGGCGTACCAAGGTGCCGATCAAATACATCCTGCAGCTGGCCCAGGGTTCGGTCGTGGAGCTGGATGCCCTGGCCGGTGAGCCGATGGACGTTCTGGTCAATGGTTATCTGATCGCCCAGGGCGAGGTGGTGGTGGTGAACGACAAGTTCGGTATCCGCCTGACCGACGTGGTCACGCCCTCGGAGCGCCTGCGCCGCGTCAGCCGTGGCTGACAGTCTGAGTACCTCCCTGCTGGTTTTGGTGGCCATGGTGATTGCCATGGCCGCTTTGCCGTGGGGACTGCGCCGCTGGCAGCTGCGCCGCCAGGTGACCCAGGGCGTGGTGCAGGTGCAGACCCAGGTGCTGGGGGCTGTGGCCATTGGGCCCGGGCAGCGGGTGGTGACGGTGCAGGTGCAACGCGGGGACGCCATGGCGTGCCTGGTGCTGGGGGTGACGGCGCAGAGCATCCAGTGCCTGCATGTGTTGCCCGATGCGCCCGCAGCATCGTCAGGGGCCACGGCGGATTTCGCTCAGGCACTGGTCACCGAACAGGGCAAGGATTGATGGCGATGCGCTGGGCAAGATCTCTGGGATTATTGGCGGTCGGCGTGCTGCCGGCGTTGGCGTGGGCGCAGGCCGCGCCCAGCCTGCCGCTGATGGTCGGCAGCAATGGCAACAACAGCTTTTCGGTGCCGATTCAGACGCTGCTGTTCTTTACGGCACTGTCGTTTCTGCCCGCCGTGCTGCTGATGATGACCGGCTTCACGCGCATCGTGATCGTGCTGGGCTTGATGCGCCAGGCGCTGGGGACGCAATCGTCCCCGCCCAACCAGGTGGTGATCGGCCTGTCGCTGTTCCTGACGCTGTTTGTCATGGGGCCGACGCTGGACAAGGTCTACACCGATGCGTACAAGCCCTTCAGCGAAAACACCTTGAGCTTTGAAGAGGCATTGCCCAGGGCCGAGGCGCCCGTGCGGGCCTTCATGATTCGCCAGACGCGCCAGTCCGATTACGCCTTGTTTGCCCGTCTGGCCAAGCTGCCCGAGGGCACGTCGATCGAGGAGGCGCCGTTTCGGGTGGTGGTGCCGTCGTTCGTCATCAGCGAGCTGAAAACGGCGTTCCAGATCGGCTTCATGATCTTCATTCCCTTCCTGGTCATCGACATGGTGGTCGCTTCGGTGCTGATGTCGCTGGGCATGATGATGCTCTCGCCGGTGCTGGTGGCGCTGCCGTTCAAGCTGATGCTGTTCGTGCTGGCAGATGGCTGGAATCTGCTCGTCGGCTCGCTGGCCGCCAGTTTCGCCACGTAGGCCATCGAGCGCAGGAGTGCAGCCATGACCCCCCAATCCGTCCTGACCTTTGCCCGCGAAGCGCTGTCGCTGCTGCTGATGGTGTCGCTGCCCGTGCTGCTGACGGTCATGGTGGTGGGCTTGGTGGTGAGTATTTTTCAGGCCGTCACGCAGATCAATGAAAACACGTTGTCGTTCGTGCCCAAGATGATTGCGGCGGTGATCGTGTTCCTGGTCGCCGGGCCGTGGATGATCAGCATCGTTGTTGATTTCATCCGCCGCACCTTCGAGAACATCCCGATGGCGCTGGGTTAGCAGCGGGGCCAGGCCGGGCGGCGAGTGTGATTGGTTTTTCCGAAGCTCAGATCATGGCGTGGCTCTCGCCCGTCATCTGGCCCTTTTTGCGGGTGCTGGCACTGTTTTCCGTGGCGCCGGTGTTTTCGCAGCGGGCGATGCCGATGCGCTACAAGGTCGGCATGGCCCTGGTGATCGCCCTGGGGGCGCAAGCCACGCTGGCCGGCCAGCCGGTGATTGCGGTGAATGCTCCGCAGGCCGTGACGGTAGCGATCCAGCAGGTGGGGATCGGTTTGTCCGTGGGGTTTGCCGCCCGGCTCATCATCGCGTCGATGGAGATGGCGGGCGAGGCCATCGGGTTGCAGATGGGGCTGAACTTCGCCTCCTTTTTCGATCCGGTCAGCGGCGGCCAGCTGAGTGCGGTTTCGCGCTTCCTGGTGCAGACCTTCACCCTGTTCTTCATTGCGGTCAACGGCCACATCTTTGTGCTGATGGCCGTGCTCAAGAGCTTCGAGGTGTTTCCCGTGGACGGGCATTTTCTCGATGCCGTCGCGCAGATGCGGCTGCACGAGCTGGGCAGCGCCCTGTTTGCCAGTGCGCTGTGGATTGCCTTGCCGATGATGGGGCTGCTGCTGTTCGTGAACCTGACCATGGGGGTGATCACCCGCATCGCTCCGCAGATGAATATTTTTGCGGTGGGTTTCCCCATCACGCTGACGCTGGGCATGGTGGGCATTACCGCGACGCTGCCGGTCATGGAGCAGCCGTTTTTCCGCCTGCTGGAGCGGGCGTTTGTCGTGTTTGGTGTATAAAAAACAGAGCTGCTTGCGCTTGATTGGCAATGGATTCGGCGATTAATCTATCTGAATTTGTTGATTGGCAAGCGGGATAAGCTATCTTTTCAGACAAGCTGATTGCGGATGGCGTACACCGTCAGTTCCGCATTGTTGGCCAGCTGCAATTTCTCCAGCACCCGGGCGCGGTAGACGCTGACGGTTTTCGGACTGAGCATCAGCTCCTGCGCAATATCGGTCAGGCGCTTGCCGTTTGCAATTTTTTGCAATGTCTGCATTTCGCGCTCGGACAGCGCCATGTGCGCCGCCTGCTGCGTCGGGTGGGCCAGGCTGTCGGCCAGCATTTGTGCCACTTCTGCCGTCAGGTATTTGCGTCCGCTGTGGACGGTGCGCACGGCCTCGACCAGTTGCAGCGGATCACCCGATTTGTTGGCGTAGCCCTGGGCGCCGGCCTTGATGCAGCGCAGCGCGTACTGGTCTTCCGGGTACATCGAAACCATGAGGACGCGGATGTGCGGGTGGCTCTCGCGCACGCTGGCCAGCACTTCCAGGCCGTTGCGTCCCGGCATGTCGATGTCCAGCAGCAGCACCTGGCAGGCGGCGCTGTGCAGCAGTTCGCGCAGCTCCGTGGCATTGCCGGCTTCGCCGGTGACGCGGATGTCCACCGCCTCAGCCAGGGTGTCGCGGATGCCGCGGCGCAGCACGGCATGGTCGTCACACAGTACAACGTGGATCAATCTCGTCTCCTTCGCAGTCCGGGGGGTGTAATGGTAGCGAAACGATGATGCTCGTCCCCGTCCCGGGCTGGCTGCTCACGTCCAGCCAGCCGCCCACGGTGCGGGCCCGCTCGGCCAGACCGCGCAGGCCGAAGGCTTTGGGCTTGGCCCGGGCTGTTGCGCTGATGCCACAGCCGTTATCGCGCACTTCCACGGTCAGAAAATCCCTGTCGCAGGCCAGCTCGATCGTCACCTGGCTGGCCTGGGCGTATTTGCTGATGTTCGTCAGTGCCTCCTGGGCCGTGCGGTAGGCGACGACCTGCAGGGCCGGGCCGACCTCGTCCAGCCGGGTGTGCGGGCAGACCCATTGCACCGGAATCTGGGTGCGCTGGGAAAAGCTCTGCGCCAGCCACTGCACGGCAGCTACCAGCCCCTGATCGAGTACCGGCGGGCGCAGGTTCATCATGATGCGCTGGCTGGCGCCCAGGGCGTGCTGCAGCATCTGCAGCGCTGCCTGGCCATGCTCCAGCACGCCCGCCTGGTTGTGGGCGTTGCGCACCATCCACGACAGGTCGAACTTCACCGCCGTCAGGGCGCCGCCGATATCGTCGTGAATCTCCCGGGCAATGCTGGCGCGTTCCTGCTCGATCGATGCCTGCAGGTGTTCGGTCAGGGCTGCCAGCTGCTGCTGCGAGTTTTGTAGCTCCTGCAGGGCCTGCGCCTTGGTGCGGCGTGCTTCGGCCATCTCCAGGGCGCGGGTCAGCACATGGGGCAGGCGCACGATGGCATCTTTCAGGACGTAGTCGGCCACCCCCTGCTGAATGGCCTCCACCGCAGCCGTTTCCCCAATGGCCCCGGACAGCAGGATGAACGGCGTCTGCGCTCCCGCAGGCTGCTGTTGCAGCACCTGCCAGGCGTGCATGGCGGTGAAACCGGGCAGGTAGTAGTCGGCAACAATGGCGTCAAAGGTGTTGGTACTAACCTCAGTAGTGAAATCCTGCAGATTGTCGGCCCAGCGGATGCGGCAGACTATCCCTGCCTGGCGCAGGCTGTGCTGCAGCAGTTTGTGATCGGCAGGGCAATCTTCCAGGTGCAAGAGCTGCAATGGTTGTTCTGCCAAAGTTTTTCCCTGCAGGGACGCTATCATTGGAGACATTTTGAAATAATTGAGCAACGCTGGAGTTTCTGCATGGGGCGCATTGTGCGGCCCCCTACCGAAAAAAAACGAGGACAGCCACACTATGTCCCCCAACCCTGGAGAAGTCATGCAAGAAACGCAAATACCATCCGCTGAGCCTGTCGTACAGGTGCCAGTCATGGTTGCGGCCGAATTGCAAGATTCCTTGCTGGTCGTGATGCGTGATCTGCAGCGTCTGATTGGCCTTCTGGACCATGCCACGACAAATCTGATGGAACGCTTTGCCGAAGCCAGCGGCCTGCTCAACGACGGGGCCGAACTGGGACGCGATACCGCAGAGCTGGAAGCGGCCCGCACTGCCCTGCGCAGTGCGGTGACGGAATTGCAGTTTCACGACATGGCCACCCAGCTGATCTGGCACACCACCCAGGTACTGCAGGGCTGTGCCTTTCGCTTGTCGGCAGAGACGATGGAGCGCGATGAGGATGAGCTGGAGCTGCCCATCGAGCCCATCATGCCCGAACGTCCCAACCCGGTGACGCAAAGCGAGATGGACGTTGGCTCGATCGAGCTGTTTTGAGTTGTAAGCACAGAATTACCTAAACACCCCTACTGCTGGAGTTTGTACATGCACGCTATCCTCACTGTTGATGACTCACCATCCATGCGCAAAATGGTGTCCTTCACCCTGACCGGGGCAGGCTACAAGGTGGTCGAGGCCGTAGACGGCGTGGACGCCTTGGAAAAGGCCGAAGAACACCAGATTGCCCTGGTGCTGGCCGACCAGAACATGCCCCGCCTTGACGGGATCGGCCTGACCAAACGGCTGCGTGAAAACCCCCGTTTCAAACAAACCCCCATCCTGATTCTGACGACCGAGTCCAGCGACCAGATGAAGCAGGCTGGCCGTGCTGCTGGAGCAACGGGCTGGCTGGTCAAACCTTTCGACCCCAATCGTTTGATTGAGGTCATCCAGAAAGTGATTCGCTAAGCGCTGACGTGCTTGGCAACTGCGGCGTTCAAGGAGTTTAAATATGGCAGATACCCATGGCGGATCTGATGGCGATTTCGACCTGACCCAGTTTTATCAGGTCTTTTTTGAAGAGGCCGCAGAGAACCTGGATCAGATGGAGCAAATGCTGCTCAATCTGGATTTGACGCAGGCCAATGACGAAGAGCTCAACGGCATCTTCCGGTGTGCGCATTCCATCAAGGGCGGTTCGGCAACCTTCGGGTTTACCGATGTCGCGGAACTAACACACAAGATGGAATCGCTGCTCGACCGGCTGCGGCGCCATGAAATCACGCCTATTCCCGAAATGGTGGATGTGCTGCTGGAGTCTGCCGACGCCTCGCGCAGCCTGTTGGCTCGCCACCAGGCCGGCGATACAGGCGAGGCCATGCCGACAGCCGATCTGGTTCAGCGCATCGTCGAACTGGCTGCGGGCAATGGCCCCGTTGCTTCCGCTGCCCCACAGCCGGTCGTGGCCGCTCCGCCGCCCCCCGTGGCTACGCCGGTCGTCGCCGTGCCGGAAATGCCTGTGCCTGCTCCGGCGGCAGGAAATGCAGAGCGGGTGTTGCAGCTCAAGATCGGCCCGGTGGATAGCCTGGAGTCCGTGGATGCCGTCAAAGAGCTGTTCCGCGACATCCCCGGACTGGGCAGTATCGAGGACCAGCCGTGCGACGAGCCGCAGTACCGCTTGTTCTTGGTGAAAACCCATTCGAGCAATGACGATCTGCTCGACTTGATGGTGTTCCACGTCAGCAAGGAGCAGGTGCAGATTCTGGAACGTGACGTCGCGGTTCAGGCTGCTGCGCCGGCGGGGCAACCGGTGGGCCTCGATGATCCGGATGCCGGTCTGGCCGAGGCCGCCATCGACCATGTCCAGCCTTATGGGATTTTCGATGGTGCCCCGGGGGCACCCGGTGCAGGTGGTTCAGCCCATGACGGCGACGCTCCCAAGCCAGCCGCCGCCAAGGCGGCTGCTCGCCCGAACATGGCGCAGATGGAATCGACCAGTATTCGCGTGGATGTGAAGAAGGTCGACCAGCTGATCAATCTGGCCGGAGAGCTGGTCATCATTCAGGCCATGTTGGCGCAGAACAGTCAGACCCTGGATCCCACCGCCAACCAGCAATTGCTCGCGGGCCTGGCCGATCTGGATCGCAATACCCGGGATTTGCAGGAAGCCGTCATGTCCATCCGGATGATTCCGATGTCCACGGTATTCAGCCGCTTTCCCCGGATGCTGCGTGATCTGGCGAACAAGCTGGGCAAGAAAATCAATCTGGTCACGCAAGGCGAGGCCACCGAACTGGACAAAGGTCTGGTAGAGAAGATTACCGACCCCTTGACGCACTTGGTGCGCAACAGCCTGGATCACGGCATTGAGCTGCCCGAAGAGCGCCTCAAAGTCGGCAAGAGCGACCAGGGGACGCTGACCCTGTCGGCCTCGCACCAGGGCGGTTCGATCGTCATTGAAGTGCGGGACGATGGCCGTGGCATGAACCGGGAGAAATTGCTGAAAAAAGCCCGCGAGCGTGGCATCGACGTCTCGGACAACATGCCCGACAGCGAAGTCTGGATGCTGATTTTTGCGCCAGGCTTCTCGACGGCAGAGCAGGTGACCGATGTCTCGGGCCGTGGCGTCGGCATGGACGTGGTGCGCAAGAACATCGCTGCGCTCAATGGCTCGGTGGAGATCGATTCCGTCGAAGGGGTGGGGATGCGCGTCTCCATTCGCCTGCCGCTGACCTTGGCGATCATGGACGGCATGTCCGTCGGCGTGGGCAAGGAAGTTTATATCCTGCCGTTGTCCTCGGTGGTGGAGTCTTTCCAGGTCAATCCTGCCGACGTCAGCACCGTCACCCAAGGTTCGCAACTGGTGAAGGTGCGCGATGAATATATGCCCGTGATTGAGCTGGAGCGCGTCTTTGGCGTACCGCGTGCCGAAGGCGATAAACGCAGCGATATCATGGTGGTTATTGAATCTGACGGCAGCCGGGTGGCTTTGTTGGTGGATGAATTATTGGGCCAGCATCAGGTGGTGGTCAAGAATTTGGAAAGCAATTACCGGAAGGTGCAAAACGTATCTGGTGCCACTATTCTGGGGGATGGTACTGTGGCACTTATTCTGGATACCAGCAGTCTGGTACGTAAATCTCGATAAAGCAAGGGATCAGAAATGGCAACGTTAAGTAAAAATACAGAAAATACAGCTTCTGGTACGCGCGAGTATCTTACTTTCCGATTGGGGGAAGAGGAGTATGGTATTGATATTCTCAAGGTGCAGGAAATTCGTGGGTATGAACAGCCCACACGTATTGCGAATGCGCCTGAATTCATCCGGGGCGTCGTGAATCTGCGCGGCACGATTGTTCCTATCGTTGATATGCGGCTTAAATTCAATTGCTCCAAAGTCGAGTACAACAGTTTCACGGTGGTGATTATCCTGAATTTGCGCAATCGGGTCGTTGGCATTGTTGTGGACTCGGTCAGCGATGTGATGGAGCTGGCATCGGACGCTATTCGCCCGGCACCGGATATCGAGAGCGCCATTGATAGCTCCTGCATTCTTGGCCTGGGATCGGTGGGGGAGCGGATGCTTATCTTGTTGGATATTGAAAAACTCATGTCCAACGTGGACATGGGGCTGGTGGCATCCGCCGAATAAATCGGGAGGGCGGAAGGCTTTCTTCTGTAAGTGGGGTTAAGAGGTCGTCGGTACTGCAGATGATTGCAGTAGTAGGTGGAGTTCATGCGCCAATTTGATCGTTCTACGCCCTCGGCTGCACAGTCGGCTACCGCAATGGGCAGCGGTTCTGCTTTACAGGAGCGTGAGTTTGCCTGGACTTCAGCAGATTTTTCCCGGGTACAGGGGCTAATCTATAAACATGCAGGCATTAGCCTGCACGATGGCAAGCATGCAATGGTGTACAGCCGTCTGTCGCGGCGCTTGCGTGAAACGGGCTACGATAGCTTCGATGCCTATCTGGATTGGCTTGAGCGCCAGGGCGATGCCAATGAGTGGCAGCAATTTGTCAATGCCCTGACGACGAATTTGACTGCTTTTTTCCGGGAAAATCACCATTTTGAAGCGCTTGCCCAATTGTTGAAATCCAAGCCGCCAAGCACTCCGTGGCGGGTCTGGTGCAGTGCTGCTTCCACCGGAGAAGAACCTTATTCCATTGTGATGACCGCATTGGAAGCGTTGGGGGGACAGGCCAACTTCAAGCTGACTGCCAGCGATATTGACTCCAAAGTGTTGGCTACGGGTGCCCATGGCGTGTATCGGATGGAAGGCGTCAAGAGCTTAAGTCAGGAGCGTCTGAAGAAATTCTTCTTGCGCGGCAAGGGCACAAATGCAGGGTTGGTACGCATGAAGCCAGAATTGCGCAAGATGATTGATTTTATTCAGGTCAATCTGATCAAGGATGACTGGCCTTTCAAGGAAACATTCGATGTTGTATTCTGCCGAAATGTCATGATTTATTTCGATGCGCCAACGCAGCGCAAGGTGCTGGAGAAAATCCATAGGGTCATGAAGCCCGGAGGCACCTTGTTTGTGGGGCATGCAGAAAATTTCAGTGATTCAAGGGATTTGTTTGTCTTAAAGGGAAAAACAGTCTACGAGCGTGTTTGATGCCGTTGCGGCAAAAAATAGACCAGATAGTGCAATAAGGGCAAAACCATGAATCCTATGCAAACAGGATTGGGAAACTCCTCAGGAGGGGGCTGGGAAAGTAAGCGCAGCGCCATGCCTCGTATTGCTACGCCGAGTGTTTCTTCGTTTGGAGGGAAGGCGCACAGTAGTGCCGGGCCGGTTTCTTTGGATGCGTTGAGCGTGTTGCGCCAGCGTGCCCATAAACCGGGAGAGGCATCGTTCTATTATTTTGACCATCATTTCCAGTACGGTGCCGTCAAGGTGCTGCCGGGCGAGTATTACGTCACCACTGAAAATATGATGATTTGTACCGTCCTGGGGTCCTGCATTGCTGCGTGTTTGTGGGATCGCAGCCTGAATATTGGCGGGATGAACCATTTCATGCTGCCCGAAGGGGATAGTACCGATACTTCCGGCCGCTATGGTTCGTTCGCCATGGAAGTGTTGATCAACGAGATGTTCAAGCTCGGTGCCCGCCGGGAAAGCATGCAGGCCAAGATTTTTGGGGGTGGTCAGGTGATGGCCAGTTTTACCACCATGAATGTGGGGGAGCGCAATACCGACTTCGTCACCCAGTACCTGCAAACCGAACGGATTCCCATCGTTTCGGAAGATGTTCTGGATATTTATCCGCGCAAGGTGGTGTATTTCCCCACGACGGGAAAAGCGATGGTCAAGCGGTTGGCGCACGCCCACCCGGAAGCGCTGGTCGAGCGCGAACGTGCAACGGGCAGTGCGGTGCAATTGGCCAAGAGCAGTGCAGGTGGCAGCGTAGATTTGTTTTGATGAAAAAGGGCTGAGAAGGCATGAAGAGCAAGATTCGGGTGGTGGTGGTGGATGACTCTGCATTGGTGCGGAGTTTGCTAGCCGAAATCATCAATCGCCAAGCCGATATGGAGTGCGTTGGCACTGCCAACGATCCACTGGTTGCCCGTGAAATGATTCGTGAGTTGAATCCGGATGTGATTACGCTGGATGTCGAAATGCCGCGGATGGACGGGATTGACTTCCTGGGGCGACTGATGCGGTTGCGGCCGATGCCGGTGCTGATGATTTCCACGCTGACCGAGCGTGGCGCCGAAGTGACGATGCGGGCTCTGGAGCTGGGTGCCGTCGATTTTGTCGCCAAGCCGCGCATCGGTGTCGCCAACGGGCTCCAGCAACTGGCCGCCGAGATTGTGGACAAAGTTCGCATTGCGGCCAAGGCGCATGTGCATCGCATGGTGCGTTCGGCCACGGCCGGAGCAGCGACGACGGCGGCCAAACCGGCCCCTTCCAGCGCCAGCCTGCTGGGCCGGGTTTCGACCGAAAAGCTGATTGCCATCGGCGCCTCTACGGGCGGCACCGAGGCGATCAAGGAGGTGCTGGTGCATATGCCCGCGGACGCTCCGGCGATTGTCATTACCCAGCACATGCCCCCGGGGTTCACCACCAGTTTTGCGGCCCGGCTCAATAGCCTGTGCCAGATCACGGTCAAAGAGGCGGTGCATGGCGAGCGTATCTTGCCGGGGCACGCCTACATTGCTCCTGGCGGGCAGCAGTTTTCCATCAGCCGCAGCGGTGCAAACTATGTGGCCGTGGTGAACGACGACCCTCCCGTCAACCGGCACAAGCCTTCGGTCGAGGTACTCTTCAAATCAGTGGCGCAGTTTGTCGGGCGCAACGCCTTTGGCGTGATGCTTACCGGAATGGGCGCAGATGGCGCAGCTGCCATGCGCGAGATGAAGGATGCGGGCAGCTACAACTATGTGCAGGACGAGGCCAGCTGCATTGTGTTCGGTATGCCGCGTGAGGCGATTGCCCATGGCGCTGCCGATGAGGTCCTGCCGCTGGGCAAGATTGCAGAGGCCTTGCTGGGCCGTCTGCGCTCGGCAGGTGGCGAGGTGCGTCACCGCATTTGAGAGCGTGTTGGCGCCCTAAGCGGCGCTCCTCGTTTGCTGTTTTCCAATCGAGGCCAGCTCCAACGGCAATATTCCCTAAAGGGTGCCGTTGGAGCTGGCCTTTGCTTTTGCCGGGTTCAATATTTCCAGGTCACGTCCAGACGCACGTTGCGGCCCGGCTCGGCAAAGCCCCGGCCCGTGCTGTTGCCGGCGGCGTCCACGTAGTAGGCGTAGCTGCCCTGGTCGTAATAGAACTTGTTGAACAGGTTGCGCACGCCGAAGGTCACGCGCACGCGGTCGTTGCCGGTGGGTAGCCAGTTGACGTAGGCGTCATGCACGCCGAAGCCGGGCTTGTGCTTGGTGGCGGTGCGGCCTTCGGAGATCAGGTATTCGGTGGATGTCTTGGCTTCCATGAAGCGGGCGAACCACTCGAAGTCCAGATTCCATGCAGGCAGGCGGTAGCCCAGGTTCAGGTTCCAGCTGCGGCCGGTGGAGACGCCCAGGCCGTAGGCCTCGTCGCCCAGGTCATAGCCATTGAGCTTGGGGCTGGCGCTGGCCACGGCCAAGCCGCTGCGCCAGGTGCCGTTGTCCCAGGCGGCGCTCAGTTCGTAGCCGGAGGACTTCATCGTGCCCACGTTGTCCACCAGCCAGGTTGCGTTCGTGGTGGTGGTGATGAAGTTGCGGATATGCTGGCGGAACACCGTGGCCTTGGCGCTCCAGGGGCCCTGGTTGTAGTTCACGCCCAGCTCGAAGTTGTCGGCTTTTTCCGGCCGGATGTCGGGGTTGTTGCGCCAGCGGGTGTTGTCCACGTAGAAGGCTTCCTTCAGCCCCGCGCCACGCAGGGTGCGGCCTGCGGAGGCCCGCACGCTCAGGGCGTCGGTGGCCATCCAGGTCAGCGAGGCGTTGGGGCTCAGGCCATTGCTGGTGATGCGTTGCCCGTGGTTGTCGGTATAGCTGTACCAGTCGTAGCGCGTGCCTGCGCCCAGCAGGAACTGATCGCCCAGCGGGATGCTGGTTTCGGCGAACAGACCCTTGACGTCGCTTTTCTCGTGCCCGTTGCTGGTGGAGATGACCGGCGGACGGGCATTGATGGCGTCCATCTCGAAGCGATGGATGTTCAGCCCGTAGCGCACCGTCGCGCCCGCCACGCGGCTGGCGGCCTTGAAGTTCAGGCCGCTGGAGGTGATTTCCTCGCCGAACGTATAGCCTGCCGGTTTGTTGAACTGCGGCTGCGCCGTCGTGGGGGTGCGCGTGACCTTCAGCGTGTCGGAGAACAGGCCCAGCTCCATCGCCGGCAGGTGGCCCGCGCCGTCGAAGTGGTAGGTGGCAGTGAGCGTGTCGCGCGTGGTTTTTTGCGGCATGAGCGAATTGCCCGGCTGAATCTGCCAGAAGTTGGGGCGCAGGTAGCGCGTGCCCTTGTCCTGCACGCTCTGGTAGCCCAGCGTCAGGCGGTGGCCGGGGGCGATGCGCCAGTTGAGCTTGCCCAGCTGGCTGCTTTGCGTCGAGCCGCTGTAGGTTTGCCGGGTGCCGTCGCCGGCCTTGTAATCGTCGTTCTTATCGCGGTTGGCGGAGAGCAGGAAGTCCACGCTCTCGCCCGCCAGGCCATACACCGTCGCACCCCAGCGGTGCCCGTCGTTGGAGGCCACGCCGCCGCGCACGCTGGCACCGATGGTCTGGCCCTCGCGCAGAAGCTGGCGGCCATCCTTGGTCGTCATGCGGATGGAGCCGGCCAGTGCCCCCGGCCCGGCGCTGGCGGGGGTGGCGCCCCGGTCGATCTCCACGCTCTGGATCAGTTCGGGGTCGACCAGCAGGCGCGACTGGTGGTGAAAGGCCCGGCCGCTTTGCGCTGCGCCGTCCAGCGTGGTGTTGAGCATCGAATCCTCGATGCCCCGGATGTAGAGCTTTTGCGCGATGGCCGCGCCGCCGCCGACCGAGACGGCAGACTCGTCACGCAGCATCTCGCCGAGGCTGCGGGCAGCGCGGGTCTGCACGTCATCGCTGGAGACGGCGGTGGTCACGTCGGAAATGAGCTTGCCGCGCACATCGACGGTTTGCAGGGCTTGCTCCTGCGCCAGGGCGAGGGATGCCGTAAAAAGGCCCGGCAGGGCCAGGAGCAGGGGATGGAGGCGGAGGTTTTTCACAGACATGGTGGGGATGGACGGGGTCTTGGCCAAAATGGCACACAAACCCGTTGCGATTGAGAACTGTTACCAAATAATCGCGTAGTATCCGCAGCCCTCCAACCCGCTTCTTTTGCGCCGACAAGGAATATGTTTGCTGCCACAAAAACTTTTGCCTCGATCGTGAACCGCCGGGCGGTTTCGTTATCGGCCCCGGCCGAGGCACAGACGCAGACGGCCACGCTGCTCGACCGGCTGGGCGATGGCGGCGCGTTGAACGCATCGGAGCAGGCCGCCGGTGGCCGGGTATTGAACGGCACGCTGTCCCTGACCGAATTGCGCGACGGGTTCTTCCTGCACCGCACGGACGTGACCTATCTGCGCGGCATGACCAGCCGTTTTCCCCTGTCCGGCAACGGGGTCAAGATCGTGCTGAAACTGCAAGGCGGCGGCAGGCTGCGCATCGGCGGCCTGGCCCTGCCGCTGCCCACTGGGCCGGGGCCGCGGGCGGCGCTGGTCACGCTGCGGGAATCGGCGCTGTACGAACACCGCTGCCGGGCATCCTCGCGGGAGCGGATGCTGGTCATCACGCTGATGCCGCACTGGCTGGAGCAGGCCGGCCTGGGGGAGCTGAACGCCAGGCCGCACCTGTCCATGACGGCCTGGACGCCTTCGCCCCGGACGGCCTATCTGGCCGAACAACTGCTGTCCGCCCCCGGGACGCAGGACGGGCCGCTTCAGGGGCTGGTGCAGGAGCGCCTGGCGCTGGAGCTGGTCATCGAAGCCCTGGCGCAACTGGAACCGGCCCAGTGCGGCATGGCCGTTGCTGAAACGACCACCACCCTGCGGCCTGCCGAATACCAACGCGCCTGCCGCCTGCGTGACTGGCTGGACAGCGGCGCCGCCGATGCGCTCACCCTGGGCGCCATCGCGCAGCACATGGGCTGCAACGCCAGCACCTTGCAGAGCCAGTTCCGCCAGGCTTTCGGCAAGGCCATCTTCGACCACCTGCGCGAAAGCCGCTTGCGCCGGGCAGCCGATGCCATCACGGCCCAGGGCATCAGCATGGCACAGGCGGCAGAGCTGGCGGGGTACCGCAGCCCAGGGAATTTTTCAACGGCGTTTCGGCGGGTTTATGGATTTTCGCCTCGGGGGCTGGTGGGGAAAAAGGGGTGATCTTTTTTCTGCTTCCCTAGGGATGCTCTGCACGAATCGCGCAGCCAAGCGGGACCTGCGGATCGGGATGGGCTGCAAGGCGCAAACCGCAGTCATAGCGGTGCTATGGCGAGAATTTGCAACGACGCAGAGCGCCCGAGGCCGCGACGGCACACCCACGCGGAGATCGTGAACAAGTTCTCAGATCAGCCTGAAGCCAACGCATGGCACCCAGGTCATCTGTTTCGGGGAACGCTTTCTTTCAGGAACCCAGCCACGGGCCAAGCGCTCCATATCGCTGGCGCCGCTTTTATACATGGCACCCGGCCTACCGCTGGTTGCCGAGCGCAGTGAGCGCGTGCGTGAGCTTCTGGCAGAGGGCATTGAACCCCGTGTCCTGGTGGTGCTGGTCAACAACCGGGAGGTGGGCTGGCTGATAGACGCCAAGAGAATCCTGGCCATTTGGCACAACATTGGCACAGAACCGCCAGAAAGCAAAACAGCCGCGTCGCGGCGGCTGTTCCAAACCCTTGATTTACAAGGCAATTCTGGTCGGGGTGAGAGGATTCGAACCTCCGGCCTCTACGTCCCGAACGCCTTTGTGTTGTCAATAAAATCAATGGGTTGTATGATGGAATCCATTATTTGGGACACTTCGGGGACACGGGCCGATGGGTACTATCACAAAACGCGGAGAACTGCAGTGGCAAGCCAAGGTCAGGCGCCGTGGCTTCCCTGCTCAGTCAAGAACCTTCTCATATAAGGAAGATGCCGAGCGCTGGGTGCGAGCGATGGAGCGAGAGCTGGAGACAACCGGCTTCATCGACCGTCGGGAGGCCGAACGCAACACATTGGCCGACATTCTCTTGCGGTATCAGCAGGAAGTCACTCCGCAGAAAAAGTCCGCCGTGATCGAGTCCACCAAGATCAAAGTCTTGCTCAAGGATGCCGCTCTAACCCAGATCAAGATTTCGGCTTTGAACAGTTCGATTGTCGCTGCTTGGCGTGACCGTCGCCTCAAGCAGGTCAGTGGGGCGACGGTTAACCGAGAAATCGACGTTCTGTCGGCGGCAATCAACCACGCACGGCGTGAGTGGGGCATCCATATCGAGAACCCCGTGCCCCTGGTGCGCCGCCCGGAGAAGGCCAAAGCCAGGGACAGGCGCTTTACGGATGAGGAGATGGCGTATTTGCTCGCAGCCTTGACGGGCGGTGAGCGCCTGGCCGATGGCACGTTCAGCAAGGGGGCGCGCAACCCATGGTTGCAACCCCTGGTCGAATTAGCCGTGGAGACGGCGATGCGCCGGGGGGAGTTGTTGTCCTTGCGCTGGGAGTATGTGAATCTGGCGCGGCAGACAGCATTTTTGCCAGATACCAAGAATGGCGATTCGCGCATGGTACCTTTGTCACGCAGGGCGGTAGTCATCCTGCAGGGGCTGCAAACTTTGGCTGGTGTAGGCGATGTTCTTGAAGGGCCGGTATTTCCCACGACGGCCATGGCCTTGCGCAAAGGATTCCAGCGTGCTTTGGAGCGCGCCCAGCAGCAGTACAAGGAAGATTGCCGAGCAGCCGGAAAGCGGCCTGTTCGCGGCTTTCTGGAGGATGTCCATTTTCATGACACTCGCCACGAAGCCGCGTCTCGTTTGTCGGAAAAGCTGAGCAACGTCTTGGAGTTGTCTGCCGTGACAGGTCACAAGGATTTGCGCATGCTCAAGCGTTACTACCATCCCCGTGCCGAAGACCTGGCGAAGAAGCTGGGGTAGATCGGCTGGCTGTGGACAAGGCTGTGTTCTGCTCCGGTTGTCCTCGTTACATCGCCCCTTTGTGGTTCGATACATCGCCCCTCATTGCGTGCTGGGGCGGGGTTCGTTAGATCGCCCCTTGTCGGTTCGTTAGATCACCCCTTCTCTATACCTATAAGGTGTTCCTATAGCATTCCTTTAATTTTTGCTGGTAGCGCTTGCCATGTCTGTGGGTATTCTCGGGCGCAAGCCAAGTCTCAAAGTCCGGCTTCGATCAACTCATGCAGTAACTGCGCGCCTAGGATGATGCGGTCTTCAATGTCTATGCCCTGGGTTTGCGGCACGGCAAATAAGCCATCCTGAATGGCGTACCTGCTTGCCACGGTATCGAAGGCGCTGCGCAGTGCCGGCTCGCCGGGGATATCGCTCAGCGCCCAGCCGTTTTCCACACAGCGGATCTTGAGCCCGCTGCGTCGTAGTATTAGATGGCGTTCATTGGTTTCGTGGCCTGGAAAGCAACGCGGCCAACCGTGGTTGCCAATGTCTGATGGGGGCAGTCCCGCTTCGCTGGCCAGAGCCAGCAAATAGGCGTCATGGTGGTTGCTGCGGTTGTCGCAGGAGTCGCTCAAGGGCATACAGATGGCGTAGCCTGGGCCGGGCCCCAGAACGTAGTTGCCAGCGAAATCCAGGCTCGCACCGCGCATTGCCTCGTATTTGGCGATGTAGTAGCGCCAGTCTTTTGGCGTGGAAGGGGCTTGCACGAACGTGTCGATGACGGCTTGCGGTGTTTGTCCGAAGGCCAGGTCGTCCAGCAGGCCTTGCAGGGCAGCGGCGCTGGGGTGGATGGCTTCGTTGTAGCGAATACGCCAGTGGTTTTCCCACAGCCCTGCCTGCCGCTGCCGCGGGGCTCCGATATAGGTCAGGCGATGGCCCGAGCTGCGCTGGCGGCTTCTGCCTGTATGGCCCTTGGCCAGAAGGGCGGCGCTGACCTGGTGGTAAGGGTGCTTGAACAACGTGAAAAACTGCCTTGCGCGGCTGGCAAAGGCGCGAGGATCCTGTGCGGGGCTGAGGTCGAACACTGTCAATCCCCCGCGCAGCAGTTCATGGTCTTCGAGCTGGCACACGGATTCGTGCAGCGTGGGGTGGGCCCCTACCAGGGCTTGCTTGGCCTGCTCGTTGCGAACCTGAACCTGGTTGAAGGTTTCCACGGCATGTAGCGGCCCGCCCGCCATGATGGTTTCCACCTCCGCGAGCAAAGCGGGCATATTGTTGCGGGTGGAGTCGGCGCGGATTTCGCTGCGCGAGGCTTCGATCAGGTTACGCAGAATGCGCAACCGGTGGTGCATGTCTGCCAGCGGCGTGCCCTGCATCAGGCCGTGCAGCACGCCATACAGCAGCACGGTGTGCGCCAGCGACCAGGGGCGCGTGCCATACAGGCGGCAGCAGGCATGGAACATGTTCACGCCCACCGGGGCGTCCCCGAAGTCGCGGAAGTTGAAGATGCGCAGGGGCGTTGAAGCGATGCTCTCGGTATCTCGGGTAAAAAGGCTGGTAAACAGCGGGGCAATGGCTTGGGGGCCAGACAACCCAGCGGATTGCACGGTGAGCCAGACATCGAGTGCGCGTGCAATCCAATCGAGGTTGTCGTGGGCTGCTGACGCCTGGTTGCCCAGCAGAGCTTTCGAAAGAACTGAAAGGGCGCTGAGGTCGCCCAGGCTCGTCTGCACGGACAGGCCTTGTTTCCACGCCCGCACCTCGAAGAGAAAGCGCAGGTAGCGCACGCATTCTTCGTCGATCAGGTGGTTGTCGCCCCGGTAGGGCCAGAACAGGTCGGCCCAGTCTGTGTCGATCTTGTGCGAGAACGCCTTCACGGCTGCGCCGGCCGCTTCCAGCAGTGCCGGGTTCTTGTGCAGCAGGGCTTCCAGGTCGGCCTTGAAGTTCTCGAACCCGGTCAAGGGCCTGCCGCGTGAATTCATCTTCACGTACAACGTGTTGTCGAGCTTTTGCGCGGCCACGGGCAGCAGCAGGAAGCGGATCGCCGGGTTTACAGGGTCGGTCAGCCGTAGCCAGGCGGCATGCAGGAGTTCGCTGGGTTGATCTTGGTAGTGCCGGTGCAGAGCATCCAGCACCACCAGCATGCCCTGGATGGTGGGGTCGTGCTTCCAGGTGGGCAGGTAGTTGGCCTGGTCGCACAGCCATGCTGAAACCGGCTGAGCATCCATGCGGGGCCTGCATTGGGTCAGGAACTGGCAGAACGCCCGCGCGCCGGGGCGCGTGGCGTATTGAAATGCGTGCCACGGCTGCGCGCTTGCGCTGCTCTGTGGCTGGTGCCAGGCCAGATAGCAGTGCAGCAGAAAGAGGGTCGTCAGGCGCTGCTGGCCGTCCAGCGGGTACAGCGTAGGTATTTGCTTGCCGCCGTCCTCCTTGTTCACTACGTCGCCAAAGACGAAGTCGAGGTGAAGGCTCTTGCCATCGCTGTCCAGCGCGGCACACAGGTCGGCAATAAAGCGTTCGCGCACTTGGCGTGCCTGCTCGTTCTTGCGGCCTTGGGCGTAGTCGCGCTGGAACAGTGGGATCTCGATGGCTTGCACTTGCGTGCCATTGATGGGCCGGGAAAACAGTTGTGCCAGACTGGTAAGGGTGCCGTCGCCTTGTGCTGGCGGTGTGGTCATGGGGGTATCGGTCATTGCAGGTATGCGGCCAGTTTTTTCTTGATTTCTCGGAGATAGGCGTCTTTGTCGGCGTCTCCCCAGAAATGAGGTTGCAGCCGGTATGCAGGCGCGTAGTACTTCAGGAACACGTTGCGCGTGGCGGCCGGGATGTAGTCGCCGCGCCTGTCCATCGCCAGCACTTTGCTGCGTTTGACTTCAAAAACTGCATTGCTCAGCGCGGCGTTGGCGCCGAGGGATAGCAATGCCAGGTTGGCAATGCTGTGGTCCGCCTCTTCTTCCACGCCGTCATTGAGTTCCACGAGAACCCTCCCTGCCAGCGCCTTGAATTCTTCCAGACCAAACTGCTTGGTATGCAGGTGCGGAGTAGCTGCGTTGATGTCGGCCAGCAACGGGTCAATAGCGGCCATGTTGCCTGTTGCCCGGATGTCGCTCAAGGCCTGGCGATGCTCTGCAAGCCACGTCTCCCATTGCTCTGCGCGGATCAAGTCCTGGGCGTTCTGCGCATGGATATGCTCCAGGGACCATGTGGCGCCGACGTGCTCCTTGAATGGAAAGCGGTCACGGCGGACCTCGATGTTGAACAACAGCAGCAGACGCTGCAATGTGACTTTATGGCTGCTGTTCTCGTAGTGCAGGGTGCCGTCGAGATCGTCGGCGCGGGTATTCAGTGTGGCCTTGATGCGTGAGGTGAGGGCATTGTCGAAGGCCTTCTTGCCTTGCCCCTGGGCCAGGTCGAAAATGGCCTGCAGGGACAATCCACAGGTCACCAGGAAACCGATCTTGTTGTGCCAGAGCGGCTCTTCGAACCAACCCAGGATTTGCGCGTGCAGTGCTTCCACTTTCGCCCAGAAGGCCAGTGAATCGCCCTCGGCCTGAGGGCGCAATTGGTCAAAGGTGTGATACGCCGGCGCGCCCGTGGCGGGCTTCTTTGCCAGGGTATCGAACAACAGGTCGATGCGCGTGCCGTGCTGCAGGGTGACGCGGCCCTGTGCAGCTGCCTGGCCTGTGACGAAGGCCCAGACATCCGGCCGTTGCAAATCACGCTCAATCCCGTCCCACTGCGCGGCGATCTCGGTCTCGCGGCCAGGGTGCTTTTCCTGCACTTTCGACAGCAGGACCGCCTTGAGCAGCTCCGCATCGGTCAACGGAATGCGGCCCTGGTTCAAGCGGGTGAACAGTGGGATGGGCTCTTCGTTTTCTGGAACTTCGTACCAGATGATGCGCACGGAGGTCGAGAGAAAACGGAACATCTCATCGACCAGAAATTGTTGGTACTGCAGCCCCATCTTGTTTGCGAACCAGCCAGCAATCGTTGCATAGGCCTGGTGCATGTGGAAGTAGTCGATGTTTTCCTCAGCTTGCGCGGCATCAAGTTCTCTCAGGTACGCCTGGCTGCCAGCCCTGGTCTGGTATTCCAGGTGGTAGCGGGGCTCACCTTTGTTCATGAAGCGCAGCAGCAGCCACAGGGTTGTCAGGCGCTGCTGGCCGTCGATCAGCTCCCATGCGCCGGTGCCCAGGCTTTTCACGACGATAGGCTGCAGGCTGTAGCGCTGGCCTGCGCTCTCCCAGATGTCGTCCAGCAGCTTGGTGACTTCGTCCGCAGTCCAGCGATAGCCGCGTTGGTAGGAGGGGATGAAGAAGGTTCCCTCTATGCCCTGGGTGGGCAGGCGGCTTGCTGAATCAACACCAAAGCAGATGGTTCGGTATTCGAGTTTGTAGCTCATCGGGTCATTGTTCCTTGGTCGTCAATGGCGTTTTCTGCACGTCGCGTAATGCTTGCCCAAACCCGCGCAGCCACCAGTCCAGCATCGCACTGTCCACCACCGTCGCGGTAATTTTCATCCAGCCATCCTCCTGGTCATGCACCTGCTGGTCTTTTGACAGCGGTGTTTCCCGCAGATGGAAACCGGCGTCGTTATCAATGCAGAACGTGAGCTGCACCCTCTGCCCCTCGCCAAAGCCGAATCGCCCATCCTCGTCGTACTTCTGTAGATCAAATTCCGCAGGGCGCTCGAAAGCCAGAGTGGATGCCTCGGCCTGGTTAATGCGGTGAAGTGCAAGGCTGCGCTCGTTGGCAAAACCCTCGTAGCGGCACACCAAATACAGGCGCGGGCCTTGTTGGGCCAGGCCCAGGGGCATGACCTTTGCCTGGCGGCGCTTGCCTGCAGCGTTTTGATAGTCGATATGCAGCCAGCGGTTGGCGTACAGCGCATCGCTCACGGCTTCCAGCACGTCAGGGGCGATGGCCGGCGGCAGCAGCGGCTGGCTTGTGGCCACAACCCGCACCTTGCGTGGCCATTCACGCTCCAGAGCCGCTGTGTCGCTGCGCTGGTTGTGGCTGTCACCCAGGTTGCGCCGGGCCTGGCTGAAAAAGCCGTCCATGGACTGCATCAGCCGCGCTGGCAGCAGATGTTTGAGGTGTTCTTCGGCCAGTTGCAGCAGCAGCGACTCCTGGGGGGGCAGTTGGGGCACGGCTAGGCCCTGAGCGCACTCGCGCCAGCGGTAACCGTAGGGTTTGCTGCGGTCGTCGCGCTCGATGTCGAAATGCTCGCTCAGAGTTTCCACTTGGCGCTGGATGGTACGCAGATCGCGCTCAAAACCCGCGCTCTGCAGCTGCTGGTGCAGCTCTGCCGTGGTGATCTTGCGCCCGCGCGGTATGCGGCGAAGTAGCTCCACCATGAGCAGTGCGGTGTCCAGGGTGTCGGGTCGCTTGGCCATGGAGTGCGTCAGCCTTTCAAGGGGGTGTTGGTGAAGACTGCCCACAGGCGCACCATGGCCCAGGTGTCGAGGCAGCAGTAGGCGAGCAACTGGCGTTCCAGCTCGGCCTTGCGCCCCGCGCTGGTGGTGGAGGCGATGGCCTCTAGATAGGCCTGCTGGGCCATACCGCCGTCCTGCACGCCATCGAGTTGGTCGTAACCCAGATCAGGGCATAGGGCTGGCAGAACGGCCTTGATGCTCCAGCTGCCCTGCTGGCTGGGATGGTAGTAGTGCTGGCGTGCCACGGGCAGCAGATCGACCACGCGGTCGTTGATGGCGTGCAGCGCAGGGGCCAGGCTTGGGTAGCGGTCGGCCAGTTCGCGGATGCGGGTGGTTTCGAACGCGGCGTTGTAGACGAACACAGGGCCGCATTCGCCGCAGGCGGTGATGAGAGCTTGGGCAAAAGCACGTCCGGGGTTGCCGCCAGAGAGGTCGAGGAACGCATGGTGCGTGGCCCGTCCCGTGCGCCCCAGGCGATGGACGCTAAACTGGAAGGGAATTTGCTGGTAGGGCCGGGTGCCTTCCCAGATCGGCACAGCGAACTGGATGGTCTCGAAGTCGATGAAATAACCCGGCAGTCTGTGTGCCGCCAGTGCCTGCGCGGCAGCGCAACGGTCGAAATACGCCTGGCTCGACAAGGTAGCAGCCTTCACGCGCTGCTGCGTGGGGTTGAGCAGATCGTCCGGCACGTCGCGCAGTTCGCGGATGCCGTGCTCCGCGACGTATGTCTTGAGCGTGTTGCTGGGGCGCGGCAGCCAGTGGATGGGGTGTTCCGCCGATGGCTCCTGGCTTTGGCAGTGAGTGATGAAGCCGCATTCATAGGGCGCATGGCACTGGCCGCCGGTGGCGATGGGTGGGGCTTTCTCGAGGGCCATTACGGCCTGTGCGCTGGCGATCCAGCTGCGCACTTCATGGTCGCGGCCCAATGCATCAGCAGTCACATCCACCTCCATCAGCAGGCCCCGGTAGTCGCCGCCGCCAGGGTAGCTCCAGCCGCTGTCGATGTGTGCGACAGCGATGGATTGGAGCGGCACTCCACTGGCACGGGCCAGGAAGGACTGCGCGGCGGCATCGTCGCGGTGGTAGTCCTTCACGCTCGCGCTGGACTTGACCTCCACCATGCGCCAGCCCTTGGCGGTGGGCAGCAGCACATCGGCAAAGGCCAGTGCGCCCTCGGCACGAAAACCTGCCTCGAAGATTGGCTGTGCGGACCGCAGCAGTACCTGGGTGCGGGCAAAAGCTGCATCGAAGCCTTCGGCCTGCGGGTCGATTAACTGACCCTGCTCGAACGGGTTGTACAGCCGCCGTGCAATGTCCCCCACCTGGTGGCCCGTGGCGTAGCTGGCCAGGCTGGCACCGGAGTCCTTGCGCCGCTCAGGCTGGTGGATTTCGAGCCACAGGCGCTTGGGGCATTGGCGAAAAGCCAATAGCTTGGATTTGGACAGCACGCGCATGGCAGATTGTGTGGCTGGTGTGGTGATGGGCTCATCATCTACTGCGCTGCGATCGCGCAGCGCCGTCCAAAACTGATACAGCTCCGGCTGGGGAACGTCCTCAAGACTAACGTGGAGCAGTCGGCCATCACGCTCATACATGGGAACGATTGCAATTGGTCCCTCGAGTGGGTGAGCTCCCGCCCGTCATGGTTGAGTCGACGCATGTTCTTCGCAGCGCACAGTGCGGAAACCTTTGATGGATTGCATCTTGCCGGGCTTGCCGCACTGCTCGCACAGGCGTGCGGACAGCGCTTCGGCCAGGTCGATCATGGCTTGCTGGCGTTCGGAGGCGGATTCCACGGAAAAGCGCAGCCGCCCCCATTTTTGCTTGACCTGCATGGCGACCGCTTGTGGTGCGTCGCCGTGCTCGGTTTCCTGTTGCAGGCTTTCACACAGGATGTCGATCAGGTCGAACCAGCCATCACCGCATTGCAGGCCCCAGCTCATGGCGCAGGTCTGCGGCTCGGCGTGACGGTGCTGGAATAGCTGCGGGTACCGCTGGCACAGAAGCGCGTCAAGTGCTGGGGTCATAGGATCGTTGATGTATTGAGTTCAGGTATTTGCGCCTGTCGGCAGCCATGCTGCTGCATCAGTTGTGCAATCCGGTAGCCGAATTTTTGGATGCTGTCGTTGCGGGTCAGCCCATAGCGGTTGACCATGAAAGGAATGACAGCGACCAGGGTGCTCTCGGCATTGACGCCCCACCACAGGTCGCGACCGTCGATGGGTGGTTCGTGAGTGAAAGTTGAGTTTTTGTCATGGAACGCCTTTTGAAAGTCATCTCGGTAGCTCTTGCCAAGGCACAGGATAAGCTTGGGCCGTGCCGTTGCAGCCCACTGGCGCATGCGTGGGAAACGGTGCTTTCTGCACCAATCGAGATAGTCGGATTTGTTCTCCAAGCCGGTCGCTTCTGCAAAATTGGAATGCCACCGGGCCTGGTTCGTGTCCTTAAAGGCGATGGGGTAGAGATTAATCTTGAAGTAACCCGATGAACCTTGGGTAAATGGTTTGGCCTGTTGGCAAAAATCGCGGTATTCAGACACGGGGCGGCCATGAATGGCAGCGAGTATCTTCATGGCTTGCCGGTTGAAAATGTAAGTCAGGTTTTCCGAGGCATCGCCATAGCCTCTGGGCGGACAGGGCTCGCCGCGCCGCATTTCGTTCTGGAGTTGCTCGGCGGTGCAGGCACCGCCCCACTCGATGCCGCATAGCCATATGGCACGCCGTTCAGGACTGCCAATGTCCCCGCCGTCGCAGCCCGAATAGGATGTGGCCCATGTCTCAAAGTTTGGATTTGCTGTCATCAGATTTTGACATTTCTTGGAGCCGCTCCAAGAATACGTCATCCTCAAGGTAGAAAAGCCGAGGGCATGGCTCAGAGGGTTTTGCGATGTTGACCAGCAGTTAGCCAAGCCGCCAGTCAGGATGTTTCTCCCAAAATTCTTGGAGCGTATGAAGGATTGCAGGAATTCGTTCGGGGCTTCTTATTTTTCTTTTTTCACATATTGTCAAGGAAGCCTGGTTCATCCTGCTCGGCGTTTTCCATTGCCAGTTCCAGAGGCATGTGGAGGAACATCACATTGTCGAAGCGTATGCGGTCGTCCGAGTATTGCAAATATGCTTCCAACTCTTGGTATAGCGGTAAATCCTTGTCGTAAGGAATGTCAAGGTAAATATCCCCCATGTAGCCGCACATCATCACCCCGCTTGACATGAAAGGCGCGCAGGGCTGCCAGGCAATGCCCTTGGCGTTCAGCCAGTTGATGATTAGCTGGCGGATGGGTAGGGTTTCCCAAGCCTCCTGCCGGTGATCCCGCCACTGCTGCCATGCGTCAAACTGGCTGTCTGGCGGGGCAGCGTCCAACCGCTCCTTGAGTGCGCGGTCGTAGAACGAGAGCATCAGCACGCTACGCTGTTAGGTGCGGGCGATGTGGTCGATGGTGTGGAACAGTTGGGGCATGGTTCAACTCCTTGTATGGCTGCATCATCCGGCGTGGCTGCGACAAAATGTGTCGCTTTCCGTGGGTGGCGAGTGCGTCACTTTTTGTCGCAATGCCGAATAGTCTGGCGCCACCGCAATGGCACAGAGGAAGCCCATGACCACGCCCGCCGAAAGATTTTCCGCATTGACCTCGAAAGAGCAGGAGCGCCTGCGCCTGCTCAACGAGAAATTGTGGGCCGCCGAAGAGTGGATACGCCAGCGCCATGCCCGCAGCCTAGAGTGGTATTACGGCGCAGGTGGCTTGCGCCGCCATGGCGATGCCCTGTTCGAGAATGTGGAAACCGAGGTGGCGGTGCAGTGCATCCTGCGCGAAGACCACCCCGGCTGGAAGAAAGATGACGACAACATCGTCGCCACGCTGCTACTCCCAAGCGCTTGCCTGGACGAAGGCAATCCCCGGCGCAACTGGAACGAATACCAGCACTGGGATGGCCACCCCTTGCAGGGTGAATACCACTGCTGGCTTTTCCATGACCTTTGCGATCATGTTCTGGGCTACGACTGGGGCGCGCTCTTGGGCATTGGAAAAATTTGGACGGATGTGATGCTGATCCAGCAGCGTATCGAATCGTGGTGACGGCCGGTGCAGGAATCGGTGGCGGTTCTGCCCGAGTGAATGCCCGAACGCTTTGCAGAAAAATGTCTGGGGGGCATGCTCAGCCGCCCTGAGGAAGGTGCGTCGCAATCGCTTCCAGTGCCTCCTTGGCCTCCAGCGCCAGCTCGATGTCGCCGGGGTTGTGGATGTTCGCCTCGTGCAGGTTGATGCGAATCAGAGGGCTGCCGCGCCGCTGCATGCGCCGGGTGAAGTTGCGTACGGTGGCAACGGCACGGCTGGCGCCTATCTCCAACACCAGCGGGGAGGGGGTGCTGTCGAGCCACATGTCCAGCAGCATCCGTTGCTGGGTGCTGCGGATGGGGTTCCATTGCCCGTCATCGATCATCAACAGGTTGGGCCGTGCCAGAGCGCCGCAGCGGGGGCAGTGAGGCAAATCGCCTTGCCACTCCAAGGTGGCGCTGTCCACCTGTGGGTGCAGGTGGCCGGTCTGCCATGGGTGGGCGCCGCAGGCCGTTGTGCATTGCAGCCGGTGGATGGAGCCGAGGCATTCGTAGATGCGGGCGGCCGGGAAACCAGCTTTGTGAAAGCGCCCGTCGGCGTTGCTGGTGAACACGAAGCAGCCGTGCGGCATGCGCTGACCCCACTGGCGCAGCAGGGTGTATCCGGCGTGGGGCTCTGTGGCGCGACACAGGTTCAGCCGCTGGCCATACATGCCCCACGCCGTGGCGGGGTGTTCATCGAAGGCTTGAGGCGAGGTCATTTTTTCAAAGCCGAGCCCCTGTCTGGCAAGCGCTGGCCAGGTGTGCGAAAAGGTGGCTGCGTCGCGCAAGTCTGGCAGGCCGCTGTCGGCAGCCATGCCCTCGCCGGTAGCGATCATCAGCGCGCTGGAGCCTTGCAGCAAGTGTGCGGCGCGTTGGAGTTTGTCGGCCAACAGATAGTCGGTCTGTCGGTCGGCGTTGGGATGGATATGCCAGGTGTCGGTGTCTGCGTGGTAGTCCAATGCGTCGCCTCGCAGAGCCTCACGTAGGGCACGGGCGTGTTCGTATCCTATGCGCAGCCGTCGCTGTAAAGAGGAAATGCGGGTGTCACCCGAGAATAGCAAGTGCTGGCGTGCCAGGTGGTATAGCGGGTCGGGCAACGCGCCTGTGGGCATGAATACTCCTCTCTTGATAGCTGCTTGCGCTTTTTGGGGCACGCGCAAGAGCCTGTTTGGGCTGAATGAGGGGATTGTCTGGAGAGCCGCGACAGACTGTGTCGCGGCAGGGTGCCGCAGTGTTACAACACCAGGCCCTTGAGGTATTCGCGGAAAGATCCGCCCATTTGCCGGAGCTGCAGCGCCAGTTTCACGGTGGCTTCTTGAAAGCCGTCCAACCGACCCGTGTCGTCAAAGCTGATCAAAAAACGGTCGAACAGCGCATCCAGATTGGCGACCAGCAAGAAGCCGTTGAACACGTCCAGCCGCTCGGCATCGTTGGCGCACTCTGCCCAGGGTTTGGCGTGGCTCGCGTGCAAGACTTCGGGCAGGGCCATCCTCCACTGACCAGCCATCGACCTCTGCATACCATTCGCCCAGACTCTCCTCGCTGGCCACCAGTCCGATCGAAATCAGGCGACGTGGATAGCGCCAGTCGAGCCCGGTGAATTCGGTATCCAGAAAGACCCTGGCTGTCGATCCTGATCTGCGTTTTAGCAAACTAAGCCAATGAGCGAGGAATCCGAAGTGTCTATGCATCCAATATGTGCGTGTTGATGTTCATCTGACCTGCTGACAAGCCACCGCCGATTGGTACCTGACGCCGTCGATGCCCACAAAAACCTCAGATGCCGCGCCGACCAGCAAGGTCGTCTTTTTGCTGGTTTGCTTGAAGTACGACGGCTCGTTAGTGTCCGCCTGTTCGTCGATCTGGCTGACGCCCAGCCGCTTGGCCAGCTGCTTGCCTGCCAGGCGTTTCAGATAGACGGTTGCCCTGTTCTCACCGTCAGCGGCTGTGACCAGCGCTGCCACCACCTCGTCTCCGAACAGCGATGGCAGAGGGCCTTTCTGTGAAGGCATCAAGAAGCCATCCGCCCCTTTGATGAGGCCGATGGCGCGGAGCTTGGATTCCACTTCATCGGTCGTCAACACCGTTCCGGCCTTGCATTGAAGCAAGGCTTCGAGCTGCTGCACTGTGGCTGGTGCGGCAGCGGTATCGAGCAGCGGCACGGGCATTTGTGCACACGCGAGGCCAACGCCAGACAAGGCCAGGCCGCAAGCAATCCAGTGGCGCAGGGTGCGAAGATTCCGATTCACAGAGCGCGCCTTTCCGAACGACATTGCAACCGCCACCGCTGGCGCTCCAGCAGGGCCTGAAAATGGTCTTCACCGGATGCATTCCACTGTGGCCAATCAGGTAGCATATCGGCCTGTGGGCGTGGCGCGATACGCAAGGCCAACAACTCCAATCGTCCCGGAAAATACCTCAGCAAATCAGTGGCCAGGGATTGCTCCTGCCCCACGATGGCGTTGACACACAGCAGCAGGTCTTGCGCTGCTTTGCGCAGCTCGGCAGCCAGATCAGCGGCCTCGGTGGTGTTCATGGCTGTCCTTCCTCTGCATCAGGGGGGGCATCCGTAGTCCTGCATACACGGTGGCGCGGGCCTCGGGTGCGTAGGCGATGAGTTCTCCGCCATCCCACAGGGGGACGGTGTAGATCGTTCGCCCCATGCACAAAAACTCCTGCCGCACGTACTGCGCCAGTGCTTCCAGGTCATGCAGCGCAATGTTCTGCGGCGGCTCTGCCGCAGAAATCACCAGATCGGTAGAGGGCACATGCACCAGCTCCAGACCCACCCGCTGAAATGCCAGAGCCAGCAGCGAGCGTGACGGCTCCTGGTCCAGATAGCCCGGCAGAGCGGCCAGCGTTTCTTCATAGTGCAGTGGCTTGCGCTTGGCCATGATGAACTCGCGTAGTTGCATAAATGCATCGTCGAGCGCCTGTAGGCCTTTTGTGTTGATCTTGGTGCCGATGTCCCTGTCCTGGTTCAGCTCGCCATAGACGTCACTGGTCAGCCAGGCATGGCGTGTCACCGTGTCCACTACGCAATGCAGGATGTTCTGCGCCAGGCTGTCGGTGCGCTCGTCCAGGCCGAACTCGATGGCATCCAGCCCGTTGAGGGAGACCGTGGCCCACAGGCCATTGCGTTCGTCCCCATGCAGGCACTGCGTAGCCATGCCCTGCAGCGGAATGACGAAACCCAGCTCCTCCAGCTTGCCCAGCAACAGTTCGACCGTGGCGTTGATGGGCGTCGGTGGAGGGGGAGGCGCAGCGGTGTCTTGGGGCGGAACGGCCTGCGCCGGTGGTAATCGGCCGCCAAATCGGGCCTCGTACCACTCGCCCAGGATTTCCGTGGCGAGTTCAGATTCGCGCAGGCCCCGAGCCTTGGCCTCGTGCCGGATCGCATCCGTCAGGCGCACGTCCAGCATCCAGTTGGTTTGCGCCATGGCACCCTGGGCCTTCTTGCGCTCGCGGTAGCGACGTTGGTATTCGGCGGACGACTGCCTGCCGATTCGTGGACGTGCCATGCTTGTTTAATTAACAACACTAGTTAAACTAACTATCCATGAAATTGCCGCTCCATGCAAGCTCGTGCTTGTGGCAACAATCCTTCGCCGGAGATCAACATGACAGCCAACGATGCCCAGCCCATGAGCCAAAGGCAGGCAGACTCCCTGCGTGAGGAGTGGGCGTTGCTGCTCAAGATGGGCTATGCCAGCCAATGGACGCCCGCACAGAAGATGGCGCGCCAGGATGAAATCGCCGCTCTGCTGCTGCACGCGGGCCAGGCTCTGCCTCGGGCATTGACCCGGCGAGAAGTGCTGGTCAACGTGGACGTTGTCCCGCCAAGGGGAGCTCAATGATTTACTTCTTTGGCGACACCCACGGCCACTTCCGGCATGTGCTGGAGATCGTCTCCAGAGATCGCCCGGCAGCCATCGTTTTCCTGGGCGATTTGCAGGCACAGCGCCCGTTGGATGCCGAGTTGGACTCCATCCTGGGAATGACCGAAGTCTGGTTCATCCATGGCAACCATGACACGGATTCCGATGCCGACTACGATCACCTGTTTGGCTCGGCCTTGGCAGACAGGAACTTGCATGGGCGCGTTGTCCTGGTCGATGGTGTGCGCATTGCCGGGCTGGGCGGTGTGTTCCGGGGGCAGGTATGGACGCCGCCGATGGACTGGCTGTACGAGAGCTCCAAGGATTTCACTACGCGCTGCGGCAAGGGCAATCGTTGGCGCGATGGCCTGCCACGCAAGCACCGCAGCTCCATCTTCCCGGAGGATTACTTTCGCCTGGTTTCACAGCACGCCGACATTCTGGTGACACACGAGGCACCCAGCGCCCATCCGCATGGATTTGAGGCCATTGACGAATTGGCGCGCAGCCTGCGTGCGGGCAAGGCGTTCCACGGCCACCATCATGACTGTCTGGACTACAGCTGTGATCGGGCGCGGCTGGGGTTTGCGGCCTTTGGCGTGGGGTTTTGTGGGGTGACCGATATGAATGGCGGCTGCATACAGCCGGGGACGTTTGACCATGCTCGTGCGGGGCGCACGCGGTAAAGGAACGCATGACTTGCCCTGCGCCTACAAGGTCGAAACCGCTGTGGCGGATGGCCGGGACCAAGGAAACACCGTCGCTTCAGGCCCCAAGACCGCGAGTGGCGGCAACGCGGCAAGTAGCCGCAAATGGAGGCGTCGGTTTGGACGCAGGAGTGGGTGGCTTTGTCCCCAGGATGCCGCCGTGTCTGATTTCTCCCTAAATCTGACCCAGCGGCCCCATTCTTTGTGCTGCATGCCATAGCACAAAGAATGGGTTTTTTGCACTGGGGACAGGGGCTCTTTGGGCTGAGTTGCGTCCAGTGAGCGTGCTGCGAAGACGCCACGATGGAGCCGCCAGCGTGTAGCCAGCGTACCGAATTGGCTCCACGGTGGTGCTGTCTATGCAATTGGTGTCGCAGATGCTGTCATGCGTGTTGTAACGGAGCCATGTGGGCGGCCATTGCGTGCCGCCATGGTGCCAGGACGGCAACTGGCTAAGGGTGTTGCATGACGCCAGTCTGTGCCATGGACGCGCCATCAGCGAGCCAACTTTGTGCTGCCAAGCGTCGGATGTGCTCCGCCATGGTGCCAGATGCATGCTGCCAAGGGGCTGCAATGGTTAATTGCCCGAAATCCGCCTACCTCCAGCACCTCGTCCCTTCTTCCCACCGCCTTCGATGCCAAGCCAGATAGCCCCGATGGGCCTCGCCGAGCCAGCGCAGTGTCATGTCCGGTTGCAACCCCAAACGGCGCTGATCATCAACGTGCAGGGCGGAAGACGCCAACAACCGCCCCGCGTCGTCAAAGCTGATCAAAAAACGGTCGAACAGCGCATCCAGATTGGCGACCAGCAAAAAACCGTTGAACACGTCCAGCCGCTCGGCATCGTTGGCGCACTCCGCCCAGGGTTTGGCGTGGCTGGCGCGTAGAACCGCAGGCAGGGCCAGGCCGGTTACAGCGCAGGCGCCGCCCCAGTAGTCCAGCATGGCTGCGCGGAATTTTTGTTGCCCAACCCGCTGGCGCACCAAGCGCTCTACCTCGGTGCCACCCAGTCCTGCAGGCAGCTGGGCCAACTGGCTGGATACGGCAGCCTCAAAATCCAGCGCCGCCTGGCTGGGCAAGGCCCGTGCCAAACTGGCGCTGCGGCCCAGCAGCGATGCCAGCGCAGCTTCATTGCCAACTGCAAAGCCTCCCGCATGCAGCGCCTGGGCAAACGAGCGCTGCATTTCGGGCAGCAGCGCTGGGGTGGCTGCTTGCAGGTGTAGCAGATAGCCGCTCGCTGGCAGCGCCGAAACCCGAGCACGCGCCGCGTGCCGTGCCGAGGCCAGTGTCACTCCTTCCTGGCTACTGGCCAGCACATGCTCGAAACCGTGGTCGTGGCCGGTTTTTTCTACCAAGGCGCGTTGCAGCGGATTCATGGGCAACGCTGCGGTATTGGATGGAGCATCCGAATTCATCCGATTTGATCCGATACCATCTGATCCGATGCTCCGATCCGGTAATGTGCCGCTGGCCCAGATCCCTCCAGAGTAAGCATACCCGCTTTGCACAAGCGTTTGAGCAAGTGTTTCACTTGGCCTTCGCTCAGCCGGCACAGCTCCATCGCTTCCGCTCGTTTGATGCGTCCGTGCTGGCGCACGTAGCTCAGCACCATCTGCTCGTGCTGAATGGGGGAAAAGCCGGCCTGCCGTGTGTACGCCGCCTTGTCCGCTACCGCGCCATAGACAGATGCCGACAGCATGTAGGTACGCCCCCGCGTGGCGCCGTGCGCTTCCACAAAGCCCGCCTCCGTCAGGGCCTCCAGTGTGCGTTTAGCGGAGGCAACATCGCGCTGAATGCGATGGGCCAACTCTTCCACCGTCAGGCGCTTGAGCTCGCGCAGCGCTCCCAGAGCAATCAGCGAGTCAATGGGCAGTTCTGCATTGCGGCGGCGCTCCTCATCCACCACCAGGCGGCGAAACTCTAGGTCAGCCGGTATGGTAGGCAGGCGCAGCACCACGTTGTGCGCATCGGTACGGGTGTAGTCAGGCGCGGGGCGGCCAAACTTGAGCAGCCCCCGGTAAATGGTATCCACGCCCCGGCCTGAGCGCTCCACGACACCAATGCGCTTCATCGCATCGGCCAAAGCCCGGTTGCGCGGGCGCGGCTCGGTCACCAGCAGATTGGCCAGCGTGACGCCATCCACCAGGCCTCCAGGGTTGCTCACCACCAGCGCATCGTCCTCCAGCCGCACGTGCACCGCGCCCAGGCGGTGGTAATCGCGATGGATCAGCGCATTGGCCACCGCCTCTCGGAAGGCGCCCATGTCCACCATCGGCACCGGCACACGGAACAACCCCACCTGCAACTCTTCCTCAGGGTTGTAGGGGCGGAAGTTGGTCTCCAGCCAGTCCACGGCTTTGAGCAGTGGGTAGCGGCGAAACTCGTTGAACTTGACGGCTTGCTGTGCCAATACCTGGAACGCGAACTCGTGCGTGGGCACCAGTTGCTGCAGCGCCGTCTCCCGTCCCACCAGCAGCAGCCCCGTCAACGTAGGCAGGCGACTGCCATCTGGTTGGCGGGCCGTCAGGCTCAAGGCGCCATCCAGCGCCTCGTCGTCCAGCTCCAGCAGCACGCGGTCGCCGCCGTATTGCTTCACTGCCTGCCGGAGGCGCTCACGCTCCAAGGGGTCAAAGTCGGCCAGTGTGGCACCTGCTACCGGCTGGGCCGACACATCCACCAGGCCAAAGCTCGATGCTCGGCTGGTGCGCTCGTGCGGAAGCATGGGTGCGCATTCGGGCGTGCCGTCGTGCTTGATGCGACGGCGCAGATACACGCCGCTCTGCGTGGCCACTTCACCGTGTGCTTTGGGTACTTGGATGCAGGCCACTGATACGCCAGCTATTTCCACTGCGGATACAGCAACGCTGACCGAGGGCGACGTGCGCGCCGCCACCATGCCAGCCAAGCCTGCAAGCAGGCGGTGGTCGGCGTGCAAGCCGGTAGGCGTGCCGTCGTCTTCCACGCCCAGCCACAGCTCGCCGCCTTCGGCATTGGCCAGACACACCACGGCCTCGACCAGCTCCGAGTCGGGCAGGCGCTTGCGGTCGCTTTTGAATTCGACGGTGAGGGATTCGGTTTGCGGAATCAGTGTCTTCACTTCAAATCACTGAATGGTCATTGAAAAACACACGACCAGTGCGTGCAGTCTCGAAATGCATCATCGGAAAAGGTTGCTTTCCCCCTTGTGGTACATCTGTTATATAAGTAGGGAAAACTACTAAATTTTTACCTTCTGAGGCCACTGCGCTTGGGTAGATCAAACCATCTACGTGCTTGCCGGAGCCATGCTTAAATACCTGCGAAAAATATTCCGATACGACCTGAGTCGGCACATACTCAATATGTTCACTGCCATCGTGTGCTACAGGCTTTGATATTTCATCCCTGAATGCGTAAAGAAATTGCGCCACTTCGTGTTCCTGTCGTTTCTCTGAGAATATGGACGGGATATTTGGCCCGTGACTCAGGTCGATCACATGCAAGTCACGATTTGGAGACCATTGACTGACTGTAACTTTTTGCCCTTGACTGGCTCGCGTCTCCGCCAGAGCCGTTTTTTCATCAAAAGCCAGGTAGAGGTACGGAACCCCTGCTGGGTTCATTCTTCCTGCACTGGCCTGTTCTTTGGGGGGCGCACCCAAATCCTCTACGGTATGAGGATGGGTTCCTGGCCGGACGCGAAATAGAGGAATTTTTGCCGGCAATGGTCGCACCATGCGATGCCGTCGTATAAGCCTACCGAGAAAAGGCAGCATTTCATGCACCCCTATCAAATCATCACCGTAACGGTGTAAGCGACGGTTGAATTGAAAGTGAAAGCGGCTGTGGTGCTTCACGGCATTGGCAAATGATGTCCATGACCAGTGCAGTCGCTCGTGGTGGTGTGCACCCATCCAGTCGCCATCTGGGGCATCCACCCATCCAGTGTTTGTGAGCGATTTCGCGACATCCCTTATGAGCGCTTCCGACCAATCAAGACCCTGCGCATCCAGGACTTGCCGAAGCACATCCTCAGAAGAAAGGTATTCAATTGAAAAATCCTTATCGTACGGACAGCCAGCGTTGGCTTCATCGTTGTAGCTATATTTGATTCCACGCACTAATACATCCATCAGTGCGGAAAGCGCCGCCGCTTTGCGTTTTTGGCTGCCACAGTATGAACAAGTTTTAAATGCAAGATTTTTGCGCACCAAATGCAGCAGGTATCCATCATCACCCACACAACGCTGGCAGACCCACCGCTTGGGGTCTCGCCACCCTCGTTCATCCTGCGCGAACCATTCGTCATCAATCCCCATAGGTCAGTTCCTTCACGCCAACGGCCTCTGCTCTGCCCCCACACGACGGCAAAGCAGAAGGCTGTCCTCGCTATCCGAAGAAAGTCTGAGACGCTCAAAGGGCTTGAACGCCTCTGCGGGCTCTGTCGAGGTGGTGACGATGTACTGGAAGGCATCACTATTGCCCGACGCCACGTGACCCAGCAGTGCCCACAGCATGGATTCGCTCATCTCCGCCTCTCGGGGCGAGTCATGCAGAAGAAAGCCTGGATGAAAGCTTTCAGGGGCGGTGCTGTCCATCAGGCAAGCAATATCTCCGGCCAGAATTTCGAGCACCTTGAAGGTCGTCGAGTGCCTGGGCCCCATCTGGAACGGTCGGTTGCGGTGCTTGTCGTCATCGCTGAGCAAGCCCCAGTGAAAAGAGGGCAGTGACTTGGCAACGGCGTGCATGGCGGCGCTGATGACCTGGCGGCGCCCCGCCACTGCATCGCGCTCTTTGACGAGCTGGATTTGAAGCTGGCCATGGCGGCGCTGGGCCGATTCCAGTTGACGCTCCAGCTTCCCGATCTCCGGCGAGGTTGACTTGCCTGTGGCAATGTCTTCATACAGTTCATAGTCCTCTATGGCATCGCTGAGAAGCTGGTCGGCGGACAAGGACTGTGCATGCCTTGTCGTCAGCGCGGCATCCTGTTGATCAATCGCTGTCAGTCGCTCATTCATGGGAGCCGTTTCGGCCTCCAGCTCGGCCAGTCGGCGGCGCAGGGGCAGCAGTTCGTTTTCAAGCGTTTCTTTGGAGCGCTGGTGTTGTGTAATGCGCTGCCCTCGGTCAATCTGCGTCAACTCGATCCGCTCCATCACGTGGCTGCAATCTCTGAGCAAGCGGCTTCCTGCATCGCAGCGCGTGGGCAGCAACTGCTGCAACGACGAGGCTTCGTTTTGCAGCCGCTTGACCGCCTGCATATCACCAGCGGCAAGTGCTTCGTTTTGCTGGATCCGGTTGGTCAGAAGATCGATGCCCGCTTTCAGTGGCGCACGCTTTTCCATCCATGCCTGGCGTTGTGCCGCCAGCTCTTGCCGTTCGGCATCGATGGCTACCAGTTCCTGTTGATAGGCCTCATGCCGTTGCTTGGCGATACCAATCAGGTTGGGGTGTTCAAACAAGCCATCTTGCCGGAATGGCGTTTTGGCGGAAACGTTCAGGTGGCGTGCCAACTGGCGGCGCACGTGTTTCAGCAAGCGTGCGGGCTCCTCACGCAGCGTTTGCAAATCCGCTTTGTGTTTCTCCAGCGTTTTGGTGGTGCCGTCCAGCTCGCGCAAAGTGGTGCCATCGGGCAGCAGGCCAAGCACGATTTGCATCAATGCGGCAGGTGATTTGGCGGGCCAACTGAAGCCTGAGCCGTCCGCACGCCACTGGTAGTAACTGTGATATCGGGCGTTCTGGTCGCGCGAGCACCAGGCCAGAATCTGATGCCATTCGATGGACTGCTCGGACCCCGGCAGCTTTTGCACGGGCAATATCTCCACCAGATGCCGGCGCAGCGCTGCCTGGTAGGCGGCGAATTCATTCTCAGCGTCATTCGCGGCCAGTTGCCGCCAGTCCGCTGTGCGCGATGCACGGTATTGCTTCTGGTGCAGCCAGGGCTTCAGCACTGTCCAGGTTTCACCACCCACGTGCACACGCGCGGCGACGGCACCCTCTTTCAACTCGTGGCTGTGCAGCAGTTCGTCGCGCAAGGTGGAGCCATCGGACCAGAGCGGATCATCGAGCGCAAAGCGCAGCAACTGACAGAACGCTGTTTTGCCCACACCGTGCCCGGAACTGCCCCTACCCGGCGGCGACACGATCAAGTTCAGCCCGCGCTGCAGGGGAATTTCTCGTAAGGGCTGAGTGGCTGTGAGCGAGTCCAGCAGCCACAGCGTTTCCACCCACAGACGGGGCCTGACTGGGTTTGATACGGAGGTGCTGATGTCGCTCATAAGATTTACCCTTGCTTGCGTAACTCGTGGGACTGCACGGCTGATGCGGAACCGGCCAGTACTTCTTTCAGCGCCGCCTCCTGCTGATCTCTGGCCTGGATCAATGCGGCGGCCAGTGATTGGGTGCGGTGATCTCCGATGACGTTGGCGAGCGCCTCCGGATTGCGGATGGACAGTGGGGCCGTCACGGGAACGTCCAGCAGGCCGTGCAGCCAGCTACGGATATGTGCCCAGCGCTCCGTGTTCACGGGTGCAAGCCAAGAGCGCAGCACCTCGATAGAAGGAGTGTTTTCAGGTAACGGGGCCAAGAGGATGCGCCGCAGGCGGTTGTCATCGCACGGCCCCGTTTGCGTGAGCACGTCGCACACCAGGCCTGCCAACCAGTCCTCGGCATTGGACGCTGGCGTTTTGCCCTGCTCGATGGGAAGCAGCGCAGTGCGCCGTGCCGGTTGGGGCACAGGAATGGTGACAGGGGGTTGTGCTTGCAGCGTATCCCAGGCCTCCAGCACCAGTGTTTGTGTGCGGTATCTGCCAAATTCGCGCAACTCCTTGTTCTTTAGCACGCGGAAGGTTTCGCTGGGGTAGTCCTCGCCCATCACGTCAGAGGGGTCGAGGATATAGCGCAGCTCGTCGCGGGTGAGGCCGTAGAGGCGGGCGTAATAGGCATCCAACTCTGCCCGAAGAATGGCACGACGCTCGGGGCCAAAGGCAAAAGGCGGGCCGTTGTAGCCCAGGTCTTTGGCCCAGCCCGCCAGGTCGTGCGCGGTGTAGGTGAGTTCAAGCACGCGCGGGACGATATAGGCCAGGTCGGCTTCGGTGTAGAGGTCGGGAGGTAGCACGGGAAATTGCTTGAGATACCCGTAGGTCAAGTGCGTACCGCCCACTTTGACCCGTGCGCAGAAGTCCAGCACCAAAGTTCCCAGATTGCCCAGTAAGGCGGCGTTGTGTGCGGCCGTCTGCGACGTGAAAAACAGCGGCATGGTGTGCCCCACCCCAGCCAGCGGCACTACCGACGCAATCACCGTGCGCTCGTCAGTCGCTCGGCAAATGTCTCGCCACCCCATCAACCACTGCGGGCAAGCCGCTTGCAACCAGCGCTCGGCCAGGGCCAGCACGGCGTCGCGGTCGTGCAAGGGGCCGCTGGGTGCGGGAAGGTGGCGGTGGTCGGCAGTGAAGTCGAGCACGGTTTGCTCGGCCTGCGCATCCACGGCGTACCAGGCAGTGCCGTGGCGCTCGTTGGACATGAAGACCTCCACCGCGCCCTCGGCAGGCAGGTAGTTGTCGTTCAAGGGCTGGATGCTGGCCGGGTTGTTGCCGCATAGGCCCAGGCTGACGGATGCCACTTCGCTGGCGTAGGGGTGCTGGCGCACAAAGGTCTGCCAGGCGGTGTAGGTGCCCACGGCGGGGTCGCGGCGGCGGGCCTCCTGCAGCCACCAGCCGAACAGCAGTTGGGTGGCGCACAGCACGGTGGCGTCTTCGTTGCCGTCTTTCAGGGCCTTGTGCAGACCCTGGGGCAGGCGGGCCACGCGCAGCCAGACTTCGCGCGCCTGCACCCAGTAGCGCGGGGTGACGGTCGTGGCAGGGGCTTGCTTTTCGGAAAGCAGCAGGTCGCGGCTGTCGCCATCGGAGGTGTAGGTGGCCCAGCGGTGGTCGAACTGGTGGATAAGCTTTGCTTCGTACAGGGGCAGGCTGCCGGGGGCGGGGGCGTTGAGGAACAGGCCGCTGTCGTTCGACATGTGGAACATGGTCGAGAACGAAATCCCCCAAGGGTTGACCTCGGGTTCCACCAGCTTGGCCTGCTTGCCTTCACCGGTCCACACGGCTTCGCGGATGAGCACTGGGGCGGCGCGGTAGATCTTTTTGGTGAGCGCGGCGTCGGCGCCGCTGCGGAAGACGGGGCAGGTGAGCGTGTTGGGGTTGATGAGGCGGAATTCGTCGGGCGTGAGGGTAAAGCGGCGGCGCGGGTCGGCCAGTTGCTCGACTTGCTCCGCAAAGCACACAAACTCTGCAGCCTCGGCTTGGCCCAGTGTGATGAGACAGAACTTCATGCGGCTGTCCACCGCAGCGAAAAGCTTGGAGCGATTCTCAATGTCAAGCAAGCTGACCAGCCGCCCCGTTTGGCTGATGTGGCCAAAGTAGGCTTTGGTGCTGTCGTCGGTAGCAATGCCCGTGGGCACGATGAACCCTGCCCGGCCCGTGGGCGCGGTGATTTGCAGAATGGTTTCGGCGAACAGGGCGTATGTGTTGACGTCGCCCACACCGGTCAGCGGGTAGCGTCCGCCATTGCTGCCATCCACGTGCATGAAGACGCTGGTAGCTTCGGCCACGCGGCGGGCGGCGATGAATTCGGCGTACAGGCGCTTTTCAGCGGCGCTGCCGCCTTCGGGCAGGGGCGTGCCGGTGCCTGCGCTGGCCAGCAGATGCGCCAACTGGCCTTGGCTCAGCGCGTTGATATAGCGCGTGCGCTCGGCCTTGTTTTGCGCGGCGGCCACGGCGGGGTGGCGTGTGGCAAAGAACTCTTCTTCCTGCAGCTTGATGCGTTCCCACGGCGGGTTGCCCAGCACACAGTCAAACCCGCCTGCGGCATACACCTGCGGAAAGGCCAGCGGCCAGTGCAGCACGCGGGCCTGCTGGCAAGCAGCGCGGGCGGCGGCCACGGTGGCGGCCTGGTCTGCGCCAGGGTCGGCCAGAAGCTGCGGGGCCGTGAGGGCGGTGTGCAGGGTTTCGCTGGTCGCTACCAGTGCAGCGGTGTCCGGCGTTTTGGGTAGCAGGTAGGCACTGACAGCCAAATCGGCCGCCAGTGCAAGCGGGCTGTGTGCTAGCTGCTCACAAATTTGATAGTACGCACGCTCTTGCGCGGCCACGTCTTCGGCGGTGTCGGCGCCCAGGGCTTCGAGCGCCTGCAGGGCTTGCAGGCCAGTGTCGGCGGCAAAGGCCAGCAGGTGCTGGCCGCTTTGCACATCCTTGGCCAGTTGCTTGAGGCCCGCACTGTTGAGTTTGGCAAGCTGTTTGCACACCTCCTTGTCGTCGCCGCTCAGGGGCTTGAAGGCGTCCTTGGCAATGCCACGTTCCAGCGCCTGCAGGTCGGTCAGGCCCAGCAGGGCATCGCCGCATTGCAGGTGGTGGTCCAGAAAGCCCAGGGGGCGGCCTTCTTCAAAGCCTTCCAGCCACAGTGCGGTGCGGGCCAGTTCGATGGCCATGGGGTTGCGGTCCACGCCAAAGATGCAGCGGCCCACCACTTCGCGCAGGGCGTGGCGGTAGGCCTGGGGCGTCACGGCGCCTTCGGGTGCGCGCAGTTGGGCCAGCTTTTCAGCCAGGCGGCGTGCAGCGGCCAGCAGAAAGTGGCCGCTGCCGCAGGCTGGGTCGATGACGCGGATGGAGAGCAGTGCTTCCACGGGCTGGGCGGGGTTGGCGGCCAGGCGCTGCGCGATTACCGGGTCGAGCGTGCTGTGGATGAGCTGCTGCACCAGGCTATCGGGGGTGTAGTAGCTGCCGGTGAGCTTGCGGGCGTTGCCAGCGGTGCTGCCTTCTTCGGTCAGGCCGACGAAGCCGAAGCGGCGCGCGGGCAGGTCGATGGTGGGCACGAGTTCGAGCAGGCTTTCGTACACGCTGCCCAGCTCTTCCGGCCCCATGTTGCGGTAGTCGATGGGGGTGAGGCTGCTGGCTTTGCCCTGGGTGGTGACGGCCCAGCGCAGGTGCTGCAAGGCGGCCAGCAGGTGAGTGTTGTGCAGGCTGGCGGCGTCCAGGTGCGGGCACTGGCTGGGTGCGAATAGGCCGCCCAGCGCGGGCAGGGCCAGGCGGGGCTCGCCCTGGGCCAGGCCGCGCCAGACGATGCGAATGGCCTGCCAGTGGTCGTCGAAGCGGTTGCGGGCGCGGCGCTTGAGGCAGAGCTGGCGCAGGCGGGCCAGGGCGTAGCCTTCGGCATAGGCTTTGCGGGCGGCCAGTGCATCGGCACTGTCGTCTTGCGGGTGCAGCACGCCACGTTCTTCGACGGTGAAGACGAAGATGAGGCGGTAGATGAGGCGCAGCAGTTGCTGGAAGTAGGCGTCCTGGCTCAAGTGCCCATCGTGCAGGGCAGCGCGCAGCGCGTCGTTGGCGGGGTGCTGCAAAAAGCCTTCACCCAAGGTGAGCAGGGCTTGTTCCACGCCGTGGCGCAGGCCGTCGCGCACGCGGGTGCCCTCGACCTTGCCGGCTTCGCGCCAGCGCTCCCAAATGCACACGCCGCCCGCTTGCGGAGCGCGACTGGCGTGCAGCAGGCGCCAGACATTGGCGAACTCGGCATAACGCTGGCCGCTGAGCAGGTCGGCCAGATCGCATTCGAGGTAGGCGGGGCGGGTGAGGCTGGCGGCATCGCGCAGCAGGCGCAGTTGCTTGCCATTGCTGACGATGCCCCAGGTGTGGTCGGGGCTGGCGTTGAGTAGCTCTTGCATGGCCTGGAAGGCGGACTTTTTACGGCTGCCGCTGCCGGCCACGGCAAAGCGTGGATCGGCTTCGTCCAGCGCCAGGGTGTGGGGGGCCACCAGCACGGGCACGCCTGCAGGTGCTGGCCCCGCCACAAAGCTGACGGGGTAGGCGAATGCCCCGATCTGCACCGTGGCTGTGGGTTGCACGGCGGCGTAGCCCAGCGCATCGCGCAGAAGTTCGGCCACAAAGCCTTGGGTGAGCGCGTGGGCGTCCACGTCGGTACGCTCGCTTTGCGCGGCAAAGTGCTGCCACTGGGCGCAGGCGATCTGGAAGGCGCGGCTGTATTCGTCCTTGAGCTTGGTGCCTTTGGGGATGCCGTAGTCGGTATCAGCCTGGTCCTGGGCGCGGCCCTGGGCGGCTTTTTCGAGCTGGTCGGGCAGGAACAGGCCGCCTTCAAGCTGCAGGGTGGGCAGGTTGAGGGCGGTTTGCTGCCGGTGGTGGCGTATGCGTTTCATGGAAATGCTCCTGATTTATGAGCTGCTAGCGCTTTTGTGTTATGGGTTTATGGCGCTTTTGCTCATAAATCGTCAGGTAGCAGCACGTACACGCCCATGACGTCCACGGGCAGGCAGGGGCTGACGCTGTATTGGCCCACGTCGCGCGCGGCCTCGCGCACGCGCTGGTGGTCGGCCAGCAGGGTGTTGGCGCGTTGCTGGGCCAGGGTCTGCAGTTGCTCGGGGTGCGCGGCCAGGAAGGCGATGGCCTGACGTATTTCGCGCTGCACGGCGTCCGGGGGCAGGTTGCCGCTGGGCGTGCATTCGAGCAGGCGGGTGGCCCGGTCATTCACCAACCATTCGGGCTGGGTGCGGCCGTACACGGCCAGGGCCACGGTTTCCTCGGCCATCATCTGGAAGGGCTCGCGTCGGCGCACGTAGCTGAGCTGGTGGCGCAGGCGCAGCAGGTACAGCGTGGTGGCCACGTCCACATCGTTGGTGAGGGTGGCGGCGCAGCGGGCAGCCAGGGGTTGCGCCGCGCCCAGGGCGTCTTCCAGCAGGTGCTGGGCGAAGAGGCCGACCAGGGGGTGACTGCGGTGCAGTTCGCTCCAGTCAATCAGTTGAGGCGCGGCCAGCCCTTCGTCGGCCAGGCGCAGGCGCAAGGCTTCGGGCAGGTGCTGGGGCAGCAGGCGCATCTGGTGGGGGCGGCGTGTGCCCTCCAGCGGCGTGCCCAGGCGCACGCAGGCGCTTTGCAGAAAGCGCTGCACGTCGGCCTGGGTGCCCAGAGCCTGCTGCTGTTTGTGCCATTCGGGCAGCACTTCGTCGGGGCGGATGCGGCGCTGCGCGAACACGGTTCGGTTGGCCTTGGCTTTTTCGAGGGCGTCTTGCCATTGGGCCTGCAGGGGAGCGAGGAGGCGCTCGGGTTCGCCAAAGTCGAAGGATTCTTGCCGCATGGGGGCTTGAGCCCGGTGTTCGCGGCGCATCAGTGCGGCCTTGATCAGGGCCTGGTTGATGCGGGCGTCGTCTTCAGGCAGCGGCACCATCACGCCCAGCTCTTTCTGGATAGCCTCGCCTTTGCGCAGGATGACCTTGAGCACGAAGCCGTCGATGGGGTTGTCCTGGCCGTAGAGCATGGTGCAGCGCACCTCGGGGGCCTGCTGGCCGAAGCGGTCAACCCGGCCTTCGCGCTGTTCGTGGCGCGTGGGGTTCCAGGCCAGGTCGTAGTGGACGACGGCGGTGAACAGGTGCTGCAGGTTGATGCCCTCGGACAGGCAATCGGTGGCCACGAGGGTGCGGCTGTCGGCTTCGGCCATGTCTTCGACTCGCTCGCGGCGCTCTTCGGGCGTGAGCTCGCCGGTGATGGCGTCGATGGTGGCCTGAGGAAATGCGGTTTTGAGGTGTTCGGCCACGTAGTGCGCCGTGGCGATGTAGCGGCAGAACACGACGGGGTGGTAGCCATCACGCAGTAACTGGCCCACGTGCTGGATGAGCGCGGTGAGCTTGGGGTCGTCCTTCTGGCCCGAGAGGCGTTGGGCCGAGGCAATCAGCGCTTGCAGGAGCGATGCGTCTTGTACCTGTGCGGGGGGTTCCAGGTCGCTGCTGGAGAGGTCGTCGGCTTCACCATCGTGCAGGCGTTCGTCGCTCAACAGGTCTTCTGAGGTCTCGCTGCCTTCCAGGCGGGTGGTGAGTGCCTTGACGGCCGCCGCCGGGGAGGAAGCCACGCAGCGCAGCAGGGCCAGGGTGGCGTACCACATTAGCCCGGTGCCGCCTGCGGTGCCTTGGCGTTCGGCGGTTTCTGCGAGTTCGCGGCAGTAGTCCTGCACGGCGTCGAAGAAGTTGCCCCAGTCGCCGCTGAGCTGGTAGGTCAGCTCGGTTTTCATGCGCCGGGCGAAGCCGCGACCGTCCTCTGTTTCGGCTTGCCATTCGGCAATGTCTTTGCGGCGGCGCTGTACGAAGTGGCGGGCCAGTTCCTGGCGCAGCGGGTCGCTGGTGGACATGCGGCCTTGCAGGGCGGCAAAGCGTGTGTCCAGCAGGGACAGCAGGTTGTAGAACGCTGCTTCATCGCCCGAGTGAGGCGTAGCAGTGAGCAGAATCAGGTGGCGGTGCGCGTTGCTGGCCAAGCGTTGCAACAGCTCGAAGCGCAGTTGCTTGCCGGCGCCGCTGCTGGCGCAGGTGTGGGCTTCGTCCACGATGATGCATTCGGGCGCGGTGGCGATGAATTGCTCGCGGTGACGCTCGCTCTTGATGTAGTCCAGGCTCACCACCACGACGGGGTGGTGGTCGAACAGGGGTACGCCGTGGGGCAGTTCGCGCTCCACCCGCGCGGCCGAGGCGGCGGTGAGGGCTGCAGCGTGCAGGTTAAAGCGTTCTTCCAGCTCGGATTGCCATTGCTCCACCAGGTGCGGCGGGCAAAGCACGGCCAGGCGGGTGACTTCGCCTCGGTCCATCAATTCACGGGCAATGAGGCCGGCCTCGATGGTTTTGCCAATGCCCACGTCGTCGGCGATCAGAAGGCGCACGGTGGACAGGCGCAGCGCCATCAGCAGAGGCACCAACTGGTAGCCGCGCGGCTCTACGGCGATGTTGCCGAATGAACGGAAGGGGCCCGCACCGGCGCGCAGGGTCAGGCGCAGGGCATCGCGCAGCAGGAGGGCGGCGGCATGGTTGCCGGCGCGTGTGGGATCGGGTGCTTCGAAGGTAGCGTGCTCTACGGGCAGCAGTTCGAGTTCTGGTATGAGGGCGATGGTCTCGTCCTCCACACCTCCGAGGGGCCGCAGGCGCAGCCAGTCGCGGCGCGATTCGGTCTGCACAACCCATTCGCGGCCTCGGGCGCGAACCAGGTTGCCAGGCAGGAAGTCGTGGGCAAGTGTGGTCATGAAATGCGTGATGGAGGTACGTCAGCAGGTGGCGCCAAACACGGCATGGTGTTCGGCAAAGCACGCGGACCAATGCTCGGGATCGGAAAAGTCCAGCACCTGCCAGCCTTTGTCCTGCAAGGTTGCTGTGGTGGCTGCATCGACCGGAGTGAGAAAAACCAGTGCGCGGGCTGCCTTGTACTGGGCTGCGGCGGTGGCTGTGCCCTGGTTGACGGGAAGATTCAGTGCATCGGGTGGGGCGAGGCCCGCCTGGTTCAGGGCTGCCAACCAGCGTGAATCCAGTGAATCGCCAGCTATGGCTGCCTGGGTGCCATTGGCGGCCGCCAGCTCACCATCTTCAAGGAGGCGGGGCTTCACCTGGGCGTTGGCCAGTGCCACCAACAGAGCGAGCGCTTCGGGGTTGCGGCGGTTGATGTGTTCGTGGTCTGGCTGGTTGAAATACGACAGCAGGCATTGGTAGCAGCCTGCTTCGCAAATGTGGTTGCCCAGGGCGTCGGTGGCTTCTCGGGAGGGCAAGTCTTCCAGTCGCCAGGTGCCGTCGGCAGGGGGACGGTAATGGATGAGTTGCAGTGCGTTGCTGGCCACTTGAGCAAGGCTGGCGGGGTCATTGGCCAGGCGGGTGAGCACACCCGCACCGCCTTCAGCGGCTTCGTAGAACAGCAATGCACGGCGCTCCGCTTGTTTGGGCAAGGGCTCGGCAACCAGCTCCGACTCTTCGATCTGGAAGGTCATCTCGATGCCGCGCTTGAGGGCGGCTTGCAGCGTGGCCATGGCCTCCAGCGGGAGTGCATGCACCGGGGCAAGGATCAGCAGATTGCGATGGTCCTCCACAAAGGGCACGATGCGCTGGTTGGGCACTTTGTCCAGGAGTGCATCGTCGTTGCTGTTGTCATCGCTTGCATCGGGGGCGTCCTGCTTGCTCCAGGTGCCGGTGATGGGGTTGATGTAGAAGCCCAGTTGTTCCTTGTCCTTGCGGCGGCGCCAACCCCGGTTGATGCGCCAGATGCGTGCGGCGGGCGCATAGGTGAGTTCGGCAAGGGCCTGCTCTGCCTGCAGCACATCGGCCTTCTGCTTTTGAATCTGCCCGTCGGGCCCGGGCAGGAAGCGGTAGGTGGTTTGCAGTTCGAAGCCTTGGCGTTGGCGGTCTTCGTCGTTGATGGAGATGCGCTCGACTGGCACGGTTTCCACGGTTTCGATGCGGTAGAGATCGCGCACCCAGTCGGTTTCAGTCAGTAGTGCATCGCAGTTTTCACAGCGGTTGACCAAGGGTTGGCTGCCACCCAGCTCTCCCATGTGGGCGTAGCCGCATTGGCTGCAGACCAGGGATCTGATAGTGGAGAGCTGGCTGTTGCCGGAGATGTGGTCGGCATTGCCGACGTTGAGCTTGGCACGCACCACGCGGTACATGCGGCCCTGGTGGTAGATGAGGCTGCGTGGGCCGAACTCGGACAGCGCCAGAAAGCGCGGGCGGCTGACCATGCTGCCTTCGTCGTCCTTGCCGCTGGCGGTTTGTCCGCCACGCGCGGGAATCCAGGCCATGAGGGGCAAGCGGGGGAAGTTGTAGCCGGGCAGAAAACCCTGGCTGGCAAGGTAGCGGTAGGTGTAGAAGTCGGTGTTTTGGCCATTGCCTGACTTGAGCAGCACGGCGTACTGGCGCGCAGCATCGCCATAGCGGCGCTGGGCATTCTGGCGTTCGGCGTGCGAGGCGGTATGGCTTTTGACGATGTGGTCGGCCATGTCCATTTGTTGGCGGGTCGCATCGAAAAGCACGCGCCAGCGCTCCAGAGCACCCGAGAACTGTTGGGGCGCGCGGTCGATGACCTGGTGTACGTAATCCGGCGTGAACCAGTGGCTGCCGTCGAGTTCGGTTTGAAGCTGTTTGATCACACCGTTGGCGCTAGTCAGCGCGCGAGACTCGACTTCTGGGGCCTTGAAGGCATTCAGGTACTCCGGCTTCAGCGGTTTACCTTCCTGATCGAGATCAAGCATGGGGGCAATGCTGGGGTCCAGCTTCATCTGGGTGCTGGCCAGCCAGACCGCCTGCAAGTGGCTTTCCACCAGGTCGCGGTTGGCCAAGTCCAGGGTCGGCGCACGCACCACGCCATGCACCATGTCGTTGGCGTGGTGGAAGAACCATTGGTCGTGCGGGCTGAGTGCTGCGCAATAGGTCACTACCAGGGCCTGCTGGCCTGAGCGCCCGGCACGCCCGCTGCGTTGTGCATAGTTGGCGGGGGTGGGCGGCATGTTGCGCAGGTACACGGTGTTGAGCGCAGAAATGTCCACGCCCAGCTCCATGGTGGGTGAGCAGAACATGATGGGCAGGCGCTCCAGCGGAGCTTCGTGTGCGGGGTTTTGTGCCCAGTCGTTGCGGTCTTTGTCGGTGTAGCGAAAGCGCTGTTCCAGTAGTTGTCTGCGCGGCGCATCCACTTGCGCGGTGTGTTCCTGCGCTTCGAACTCGAACAGGGGGTGCGACGGCAAGCGCAGCAGGTCAGCGATGCTGAGGTAGAGCTCACGGAAGAAGGTGTTGATCCGGCTGTTCTCGTCCTGGGGCTGTTCTGCCGTCAGGCACCAATCCAATGCGGCAGCGTTGAGGCGCCAGCCGGTGAGGTCCGTATCGATGGCGTACTTTTGCACATAGCAGTTACTCGCGGCGTGCAGCAAGTCTTGGATCAGTTCTACCCACTCGGTATCTTTCCAGTGTTTGGTTTCGGTGGCGAAGACCGAGTCTTGCCAAAGGCTGGATGTTTTGACGAGGCGCAGAAGGCGTGAGCGAGGGCCTCCAGTGACCAAGTCAGCACGCGGTTTGCCTTTGTATTCAGGGCGCTTGCCAAGGATGAGATAGCGGCCCGTTTCCAGTTTTTCATCAGGAGCAAATGCCCAGCGTTCTGTGAGGTAGGTGTGGCCGCTGGTACGGGCTTTGTCGTGCTCGACGGGATCGAGATAACGGGTTTCGAGACACAGGTGGCTGCGCAGGTGGTCAAAAAGCAGGTTGCACAAGCGGGCACGGTCGGCCGGTTTGAGCTTGGCAAGCACTTTGTTTTTTGCGAATGCACCAGTGTCTGTGCAGAATTCGTCCAGGCCACGATATCGAATGGTCAACAGCCCCAACTGGTCAAGATTCGGGTTGTTGTAGCGCCAGCCACGGCGCAGGTCGCGCAGCAATCGATAGGCGATGATGAAGCGTAATGTGCGCTGCGCCTGCTGTCGTGCCGGTCCCATGAGCTTGGGTGATCGGAGGTATTCGACCAGCGTGCCCTGATCGACTTGGTCAAAGCCTAGCGCCTTGAAAACGGCTTCGGCCAATTGTTCTTCATCGAGTACGCCAGAGTTGTTCTGCAATGCGCCGATGAGGCCCGCGCGCAAGGTGAGTAGAAAAATGAAGTCGTTGAAGTGACCGGCTTGCAGGGCGGCATCCTGTCTGTTATCCGTGAAGCCCAGCAACTTGCGGGGATCGGGTTGGCCATGTGCGGGATTGGGCAGTGCAAAGAGCTGCTGCAGGGCACTGAGCGCGATCATCGTGGTGGCCGATGATCGGCCCTCTCCAGAGAGGCTGGACAGGCGGTTGGCGTCTTTGCCGTGTGCCTCATGCACCGTGCCGCAACTCAAGCAAAAGCGGAATTTGCCGGGGATAAACCAGAAGGCTTCTCCGGCACCTTCGTGCCCCCGGGGATCAACGGCCACATGGTAAGGGATCGCCTTTTTGTAAGCGGGTTTGATCTTGGGCTCATTGCGACTCAGATCCAGCCAAGTCTCAGGCAGGTCTTCGAGCTGACCGGTGTACGGTTGCCTGGGGTTGACTGGGCACAGAAAACCGTAGCTGGCATCCTCACTGTCGTCGGCACTGACGTCGTCGATTTCTCGCGGCAAGTAGATGGTGGGATGCTGCCCAGACTGCCAAACTGGCAGGTACTCCTGCCCACAGTCTCGGCAAAAGTGGGCGGGGTAGAGGTGTACGCTCTCGGCCTGACGCCCTGGGGCAAAGCGCTGTGCATCCAGGGTGATGTGGCGCTGGCCCGTCGGCTCCAGCGTGGTGAGCACCTTGCCAGGGCCGCTGATGAATTGGTGTAGCTTGAAGGCGAAAGGCGGACGACCTTGGGGTGTGCGAACGTCATGCGCGGCCACCAGAAAACGCTGCAGGGCTATGCGGGCCTGAGAGACGGAGCATTGGGCATCTTGTGCCAAATCTTCGCTGGCGGTCTGGATGGTTTTTGGCTTGGCGCGGCGTGGTGGTTCGTGGTCGGGTAGCTCGATGCCCAGGTTGAGTTCCACCCAGATGGCTAGAGGGTCACGCTGGAAGGTTTGGAAATCAGGCCATTGGTGGGTTTCTCGTGCGATGGCGGCAGGCAGCTCGGCTGCGATGGCGAAAACGTCCTTGAGAGGGTCGGTGACGCGCTCAAGGGTCTCTCCGATCACGTCATGCTCACTGATGTATGCGCCAAAGAGCTTGGAGGCGACTTCTGCAACGGTGCGATTGCGATCCGCCTGGGTGCCTGCGCTGGACATGGTGGCTGAGGTGCCAATGCACACCAGCTTGTCGGCCTTGAGGCGCTCACGCAGGCGGCGCACGAGCAGGGCCACGTCCGCCCCCTGGCGGCCTCGGTAGGTGTGGAGCTCGTCGAGCACCAGAAACTCCAGCCCTTCGCAATGGTCCACCACCTTGCGATCCACATCGTCAAAGCGGGTGAGGATGTACTCCAGCATCATGAAGTTGGTGAGCAGAATGTCCGGCGGGTTGTCGGCTATGGCATCGCGCTCAGGGTTGCTTTCTTGCCCGGTGTAGCGGGCGACGGTGAAGGGCCGCTGATCGGGGGCATAGCCGTGCAGGAATTTGTCCAGCTCTTCCAACTGGCTGTTGGCCAAGGCGTTCATCGGGTAGATGACGATGGCTCGGGTGCGTTGTTTACCGCCTTCTGTCTTGGCCTTGATGATGCGGTCGATGACCGGAATGAAGAATGACAGCGATTTGCCGGAGCCGGTCCCGGTGGTCACGACATAGCTTTGCCCTGACTGGCCTTTGGCGAGTGCCTGCAACTGATGGGCATAGAGGTGCAGGGGTTGCGGGTTTCCCTCCGGCTTGCCTGCCTGGAATACGTCGGCGCACACGGGATGAAGCACGCCCTCGGTTGCCAGCGTTTGCACCGTGCCTTTGCGTTGGTAGTTGGGGTTGATCTGTACGAGAGGTTCTGGCCAGTAGCGGCCATCTTGGTACTGGCTCTCGACTTCTCGCTGAATGTCGGGAGCGGCAATGCGGACAAAGCTGCGTGAGAAGTTGCTATAGCGCTCGACTAATTGATTGCGAAACTGAAAAACGTCATCCACGGTGCAACCCTTTCTTACCTGTTCTGCGTGTGCTGCCACTTGGCATTTCTGCCTTTGCCCGTCGGCTCTATCAGCCCCTCGGCTTTCATGGTGCGCAAAGTCAAACGCACCATGTCGCGGCTTATACCGGGACAAGCCTTCTCGATCTCCGAGATGGAAAAAGGCAATCGGTGTTTCAGGATCTCTGTGCGCACTCGGTCGCCTTTGGCGCCGCGCCCTCGTTCGATAGTGCCTATCCGATCCTCGAATTCCTCGTAGGCGCGCACTAATGTTCCCCAGAAGTAATCGAACCAGGGCGTAATGTTGTGGATACCCTCATGCCAGCCTTGCAAACTGGCCCCTAGCGCTGTGCAGTAGTCCTCTTTCGAGTCTTCGAAAATGCGTTCCAGGCTGATGAAGCGGCCCACTGCATAGTCGAAGTGGCAAAGCAACTGCAAGCTCAGTAGCCTGGCCATGCGGCAGTTGTTGTCCGGGAATGGATGGATACAGAGGAAGTCGAAGATGACCAGTGGGACCAGTACCAACGGGTCGGCAAGTTGCTGATCGAGCGCCATACGGTAGCGTGCGACCAAGCTTGCCATCGTCACGGGTGTGAGGTGTGCAGCGACCGGGTGAAAACTGTAGCCGGAGAGGCCCTCGATGATGTCGCTGTCGGTGGTCTTCCACTGCCCGCCTGGCTGTCGCATGTAGCGGTGCAGAGTGGCGTGGAGTTGGAAGATGATGCTCTCTGAAAGAGGCATCCGATCACCGCCGTCACATATCAATTTCAGGGCATCGCGATAGCCAGCTATTTCTTGCTCTGCACGATTCTGCGGCGTCACCTTTTCCAACGCTAGGGATTTGAGCCGGTGCCCGGCCACAGTGACACCATTGAGTCGGGTGGACGATTCGATGGAGTCGGCGATGGCTACGCGACGCACGTCATTCAAGACCTCGGGCAGCTGAGCTATATGGAGGGGTTGTCTACCTCGCTGCTCACCCAGGGTGCGCAGCATCGCCAGTTGCCGTGCATTGAAGCGCAGTTTGGCGATGTATTCGGGTGAGAGCGAGTGCATGCAGAAGCATTTGGATACGATGAATTGAGGTAATAGTACCGAAAATCGAGGGAATTTTTGTGGAAATTACCCCAATTATTGACAATCCTACATCTGCGGCGCAGGCGCAAGACTTCATGCACCAGCATGGGCGCGACGCGATGCCTAAGGCGCTGGCTGATGCATCCTAGAAAGCGGGCTGCCATGAGAAAAATCGACATGGCAGTCCGGGCAGTCAGGTCTTATGGTGCCAGGTCGCCACGCCGCTTTGTGCATGGCTCTCGACGACGTGGTTTCACTGGGCGCTGTGAGTCAACGCGCATAGGACGAACGCGCTCCCCGTTGCTGGCTTGACCAGCAGTGCCGTACACACGTCGGGTTTCGGCGCTGATGTGTCCCAAGCCACGGCTTGTAGCCTCGTCGTCACCATTGGCCTTCATGTCTGCGGCAAACTGGTGGCGGAAGCAGTAGGCCGTGATCGGCTGCTTGTGCTTGGGCCACAGACTGCGTGCCAGACGGCGTATCTCCACAGTCAAATTGACAGCGCTGCTGATCTGAGCGAAAACCTGTGGCTTTGGCTGAGCATCCAGCAATCCATTGATGACAACAACCAAGGGATGCGGGTCTTTCGCGTCGTACGAGATCGTCCTAACCGGCTGACCCTGGGAGACTTTGACTTTTGCGCCCGCGATGCTGAAATGGATCAGCAATCTACCGGTGGCTTCGTCCCTGCTGCGCCATAGGTGAATACCACTCACCAACTCGCTTGGGCGGCACCCAGTCAAGGCCAGAACGATAAGCGGGAACAAATATCGGCTCCTTGCTGCGCGCTTGCACAGAGCGGTGCGCCAGTTGGCCGGTAGCCCAGGCAAGGCCTGGCGTTTGCTGCGACGTTTGGCTCGTGGAGCTTTCATCCCTTCGTTCCGCAGTCGTTGCAGCGCTTGCAAGTGTTTCAGCTGCAACAATAGCTGCAGATGCAAAATTTCGGCGGCTTGCACAGTAGGCGCGTTCAGCTGTCGCGTCAGTTGCTCTTGCTGTGTGCTGAAGAAGTGTTGGAGTGCAGCTAGGCGCTTGCGAAACGTGGAAGCACTGGCGGTTGACTGAACCACATAGAACAGGCCGCCTTCAGCGTGTCGCGCGCGATGAATGAGTTGTTCTGCTTGACGCTTGTATTCAGTTTCGGTCTTGGGCGAGGGGCTGTACGGAGTGTGAACATCTGGCGACCGCATGGCATCAAGGATCGCCCGACAGCGTTTCACCAATTCCTGCATCTTGAGGTCGAGTTCGTTCATGCGGCCTCCCGTGCGACTGGCAAAGGAGCGTTGGCCGGTAGCCAGGTTCTGGTCGGTACAGGTGGTGGTGACTGCCGCAGTTCAATCCCGCCGCGCTGAACGCATACCCTGGCATCTGGGTAAACCATCAAAACCTTGCTCAAGGCGAGCTTGAAGCTGGTGCAGAAATCCCCGTGCGCGTGCTTGCCTTGATATTCACTTCCAAACTGCAACTTGATCGTGTGCCACGGAAGCCACAGTGGTCGATGGTTGAGTCGATGCAGGCGGTGCGCAAGCCAGACGTAAATATCGAGAGCCAGTGCCGATCCGCGCAGCGCATGCAAAGCGCGCGCGTCCAGTGGGACTGAATGCTGCACAAGCTCGTCAAAAAAATCGGCGTCGAGCAAGAGCGAGCCTGGCCATGTCGCACGCTGTAATTGAGCAAGCGGGAGCCATGCATCAATACGTTTGATCACTGCCTCGCTGACGGTGCGGCCACGAAATCCCAGCTGTATCCGGCACGCGGCCAGAGCATGGAGTTGCTGCCGCAATGTGCAGTATCTGCGTCCTTGTTTGTCATAGCCGAGCATCCCGAGGAATTGCGATGCACTGCGACCTATGAATACCTCGCGGGATTTGGAGCGTCGGGCAGCGGTGGAAATCCAGATGAGTGCAAGACGCGACAAGGGCCCGTAAGGCACGGGCTGCAGAACCGGGCCTTCGCCCAAGTCAAGAACACCGGCTTGTAGGTGTAACCATCCATCCCCAGTTTGTCGCAGAAACTCGCGATTCGGGACGGCCCGACGGGGGAAGCACAGCGAACACAAGAGTGAGTGGTGGAAGGCTAAGTCATCGCCGAAAGGCGCGTTGGCGCTTATCAGTCCGCCACTCTCAAGCAGCATGTCGAGGGATCGTTGGGGCTTCATTTTTTGCCCGCTGCACGATGTTGTGCGGATGCGTGCTGCTGCCAGCGCGCGCGGGAAAGCTGCTCCACTTTGGTGGGGCGTCCTCGTGGTCGCCTAGGTGGTGGAGGCTCGGTGGGGCGGGTTGAGCTGATCCACGCCAGAACGTCATGTTCGTACCAGCACAAGCGACGGCTATTGGGCAGCTTGAAAGGACGGGGAATCAGGTGCGCGTACTTGGCGTTCGTGGCGCAAGTGCGGATAGTCGTTTCTGTCTTCCCGATGAGGGCGGATAGTTGCTCAATGAAAAGGAGCTTAGGCAATTCGCCGGTCACGGCGACAGGGGATGTTGATGGCATGAGTGCCTCACAAGCAAACGCGCTTGTGAGAGCCGCCATTGCTGTGGCACTTCGTGCTGAAGTCGTCGCCACACCTCAAACGGTACTGTTGCACTCAGGTGTGACGTAAGGACTTGTGCGCTTGAGTCCACTACGCTTCCACCCCGGCGTCACGTTCGCCGAGCGTTGCGTTCTCTCTCAGATCGGCTATCTCTCGTTTCACCAATCTTCACCTGCCCTTGACCGCATCCCTAACAGCGCAGTCCACACAGTGTTTACGAGGGTGTCCGACAGGTCCACTGTGTGCTCACCCGTGGATAGCAGTATAGATAAATCCATAAACGGGGTCAAGTCCCAGTCCGTGTCCAAGAGTCAAAACAACATCGGTCGGCTGGGACAACCTTGGGACAACGGTGGGACAAATTTACTCTCAATCGGCATGAATGACGATTCAAAGCAAAAAGCCCAAGTGATTGATTCACTTAGGCTTTTTCTATGGTGTCCTGGTCGGGGTGAGAGGATTCGAACCTCCGGCCTCTACGTCCCGAACGTAGCGCTCTACCAGGCTAAGCTACACCCCGTTTTTTAGCGTTGTCCGCCAAAGCGCCGGATTTTAGCGCGAAAGCGTGACGTATTTCAGGTTCGGCGCAATAAAAGCTGGCCGGCCAGTTGCCGCATGGCATCGGTATAGGCGTTGGCGGGCAGCGGGGCCAGGGCGTCGATGGCCCGCTGGGCCTCGGCGTGGGCGGCTTCGCGGGTGGCATCCAGGGCCCCGGTGCTGCGCACGATCTGCAGGATGGCTTGCAACTGGTCGGCACTGCCGTTTTCGATAGCGCTGCGCACCACGGCAGCGTCAGCGGCATCCGCACGCTGCATGGCGATGATGAGCGGCAGAGTGTTCTTGCCTTCGCGCAGGTCGTCGCCCAGGTTTTTGCCCATTTCCTGTGCGTCGCCGTCGTAGTCGAGGACGTCGTCGATGATCTGGAAGGCCGTGCCCAGCGCCTGCCCGTAGGTGGCGCAGGCAGCTTCCACCACGGCACTGGCACCGGCAAGCTGGGCGGAGATCTGGGCGCTGGCCTCGAACAGCTTGGCGGTTTTGGAGCGGATGACGTGCAGGTAGCCCGCTTCGTCCAGATCGGCGTCGTGGGTGTTGATGAGCTGCATCACCTCGCCCTCGGCAATGATGTTGGTCGCGTCCGAAAGCACTTTCAGGATCGGCAGGCTGCCGACTTCCACCATCATCTGGAAAGAGCGGGTGTGCAGAAAATCGCCCACCAGCACGCTGGCCGGGTTGCCAAAGGTTTCGTTGGCCGTGGGGCGACCTCGGCGTAGGGTCGATTCATCGACCACGTCGTCGTGCAGCAGGGTGGCGGTATGGATCAGCTCCACCACGGCGGCCAGCTTGTATTTGTCCGCACTGCTCACGCCCAGGGCACCGGCCGTGAGCAGCACCAGGGCCGGGCGCAACCGCTTGCCGCCGGCGGCGATGATGTAGCGGGCAACCTGCCCGATCATGGCGACGCTGGTGTCCAGGCGCTGGGCGATCACTTGATCGAGCGCCTGCATGTCGCTGGCGATCAGGGCGAGGGGGGAGGGGGAAGAAGCTGAGGAAGTCAAGATAGTGGCCACCGGTAAGACCGCGCCATTATAGGAAGGCCACCGCCGTCGGCAGGGCCAGGCGCAGGGCTGCACTTGGCAGAATTTCCGGTTTCACAGTAGAATTTGCGGTTCCCGTGGAAATGGGTTCACGTGGAAGATTCAAAACTCTGAAAGAGGTTTTATGTACGCGGTCATAAAAACCGGCGGCAAACAGTATCGTGTTGCTGCTGGCGAAAAAATCAAGGTAGAACAGATTGCTGCGGACGTAGGCCAGGAAATCGTGCTTGACCAGGTTCTGGCTGTCGGTAACGGCGCCGAGCTGAAGGTGGGCACGCCCCTGGTGTCCGGCGCTAGCGTGAAGGCAACCGTTGTTGCCCATGGCAAGCACGACAAGGTGCGTATTTTCAAGCTGCGTCGTCGCAAACACTACATCAAGCACCAGGGCCATCGTCAGCAGTTCACCGAACTGCAGATCGTGGCGATTGCCGGTTAATCTGTCAGGAGCTAAGTCATGGCACAGAAAAAAGGCGGCGGCTCTACGCGCAACGGACGTGATTCCAAGCCAAAAATGCTGGGTGTGAAAGCCTTCGGCGGCGAGTTGATCAGCGCAGGCTCGATCATCGTGCGCCAGCGCGGCACCAAGTTCCACCCCGGCAACAACGTCGGCATTGGTCGCGACCACACCCTGTTTGCTTTGGTCGATGGTCACGTGTCCTTTGAAACCAAAGGCGCCCTGTCCAAGCAAACCGTCAACATCAGCCCTGCTGCCTAAGCACTGCTGAGCGACGCCAAAGCCCCGCTGGTCGGGGCTTTGCTATTTTCCGGGCCTGCTGGCGTATGCTGCGGGCCTTGCTGCACGAAGCGGCATTTTTTTGTGAAAGCCACGCCCCACCATGAAATTCGTCGATGAAGCCACCATAGAAATTGTTGCCGGGGACGGCGGCAACGGCGCCGCATCGTTCCGGCACGAAAAATACAAGGAATTCGGCGGCCCCGACGGGGGCGACGGCGGGCGCGGCGGTTACGTCTACGGCGTGGCCGACCCCAATCTGAACACCCTGATCGACTACCGCTACACCCGCCGCTACGAGGCCGGGCGCGGCGAGAACGGCATGGGCTCGGACATGTTCGGCGCGGCGGGCAAGGACATCACGCTGCGCTTTCCGGTGGGCACCATCCTGCGTGACCAGGCCACGGGCGAGGTGCTGCACGAGCTGCTGACGCCGGACGAGCGCATCGTGCTGGCCAGGGGCGGGGACGGCGGCTTTGGCAACCTGCGCTTCAAAAGCGCGGTGAACCGTGCGCCGCGCCAGAAAACGGTGGGCCGCCCGGGTGAACGCTTCGGCCTGCAACTGGAGCTGAAGGTGCTGGCCGACGTGGGCCTGCTGGGGATGCCCAATGCGGGCAAGTCCACCTTCATCACCGCCGTCTCGAACGCCCGCCCGAAGATTGCCGATTACCCGTTCACCACGCTGCACCCCAATCTGGGCGTGGTGCGCGTCGGGCCGGAGCAGAGTTTTGTCGTGGCCGACATCCCCGGCCTGATCGAAGGCGCCTCCGAAGGTGCGGGCCTGGGCCACCAGTTTCTGCGCCACTTGCAGCGCACGCGGCTGCTGCTGCACATCGTCGATCTGGCGCCGTTCGACGACGGGGTCGATCCCGTGGAGCAGGCCCATGCCATCGTGGGCGAACTGAAGAAGTACGACGCCGAACTGTTCGGCAAGCCGCGCTGGCTGGTGCTGAACAAGATCGACATGATTCCCCAGGCCGAACGCGCCGCGCGGGTGAAGGACTTCGTCAAGCGCTTCAAGTGGAAAGGCCCGGTGTTTGAAATCTCGGCCCTGGCCCGCGAAGGCACCGACCTGCTGGCGAAAAACATTTACCAGCACGTGCGCCAGCAGCAGCGCACCGAGCAGCCCGACCCGGCGCAGCAAGACCCCCGGTTTGCGCAAGACGATTGAGTATTTGAAAAATCAGTAGCTGCTTCCTCTGGTAAATAAAAGATTTCAGATATGAAAACATCTGAAATCAAGGAATAACACGCGGAAACAGCTATCTTTATTGCCACCCTGCATTCATTCCTGAAACCTCTACCAGCCATGTCAGTTGTACAAGAAGCACGGCGCATCGTCGTCAAGGTCGGCTCCAGCCTCGTCACCAACGAAGGGCGCGGCCTGGATGAAGCCGCCATCGGGGAATGGGCACGCCAGCTGGCCGCCCTGGTACACGGCGCAGACGGCACGCGCCGCGAGCTGATCATGGTCTCCAGCGGCGCGATCGCCGAGGGCATGAAGCGCCTGGGCTGGAAAACCCGCCCCACGGAGCTGCACGAGCTGCAGGCCGCTGCCGCCGTCGGCCAGATGGGGCTGGTGCAGATGTACGAAACCAAGCTGCGTGATCACCGGGTCGGCAGCGCCCAGGTGCTGCTGACCCACGCCGATCTGGCCGACCGCGAGCGCTACCTGAACGCCCGCTCCACCCTGCTGACCCTGCTGCGCCTGGGCGTGGTGCCGGTCATCAACGAGAACGACACCGTGGTCAATGACGAGATCAAGTTCGGCGACAACGACACCCTGGGCGCCCTGGTGGCCAATCTGGTCGATGCCGACGTGCTGATCATCCTGACCGACCAGCCCGGCCTGTATACCGCCGACCCGCGCAGCACCCCGGATGCCGCATTCGTCCACCAGGCCCGCGCGGGCGACCCGGCGCTGGAGGCGATGGCGGGCGGCGCCGGCTCGTCCATCGGCAAGGGCGGGATGCTGACCAAGATTCTGGCCGCCAAGCGTGCGGCCGGTTCGGGCACCTCCACCGTCATCGCCTGGGGGCGCGAGCCGGACGTGCTGCTGCGCCTGACGCAGGGCGAGGCCATCGGCACGGCGCTGATCGCGCCGACGCAGAAAATCCAGGCCCGCAAGCAGTGGATGATGGACCACCTGCAACTGCCCGGTGCGGTGCAGGTCGATGCCGGGGCCGCCGCCAAGCTGCAAACTGCGGGCAAAAGCCTGCTGCCCGTGGGCATGGTGGCGGTGGCGGGCGAGTTCTTCCGGGGCGACGTGATTGCCGTGCGCGACCCGCAGGGTCGGGAAATTGCCCGGGGCCTGGCCAACTACTCCAGCGCCGAGGCGCGGCTGCTGTGCAAGCACAGTTCGGACGAAATCGCCCAGGTGCTGGGCTACAGCGCCGAGCCGGAAATGGTGCATCGCGACAACATGGTGGTGCTGCACTGAGAGCGGGTCTACTTCAATACGACGGCACGGCCTGGAAGTAATACACCTGCCCGCGCCCGGCTTCCTTGGCCTGGTACAGGGCCGTATCGGCATGGCGCAACAGCTCGGCAAAGCTGGTGCCATGCTCGGGGTAGATGCTGACGCCGCCGCTGACGCCGTACACCGCCTGCAGATTTTCCCCGTGCCACCAGCACGGCGTGGCACACGCCTGGAGTACGCGGATGATGACCTCGCGCACGTCCACCAGGGTGCAGCCGGGCAGCAGCAGCACGAACTCGTCGCCGCCGAGCCGGCACACCGTATCGCTCATCCGCGCCACCTGCTGTAGCTGCCGGGCAATGTGAACCAGGACATGATCGCCCGCCGCGTGTCCCCAGCGGTCGTTGACTTCCTTGAACCCGTCCAGGTCCAGGTACAGCAGCCCGATGGCGCCCGCCTCGCGCTGCGCTGCCGCAATGGCATGCTCGATGCGGTCCTGGAGCAGCGTCCGGTTGGGCAGCCCGGTGAGCGGGTCGTGCAGGGCCATTTCCTGCATCCGGTCCTTCTCGACCTGCAGGGCTTTTTGCGTGCGCCGGCGCCGCTCCAGCTCGCGCACGAACAGCAGGGCCAGCCCCAGATTGCCCAGAAACAGCAGCAGGGCGATGCCGCCCAGCGTCCAGGCGCTGCTGCGCCAGGGGGCCAGCACGGCGTCCCGGGCCTGCACGACATTGACCAGCAGGGGCATGGCCGTCACATGCTCGAAACTGTGGATGCGCTCGATGCCGTCCAGCACCGATGGCCGCGTGAACACCCCGGCCTGGCTGGCGGTGTAACGCCGCAAGTTCTCGCTGCCGGCCAGCGTATGGGCCCGGGGCAGCGCCGACAGGGCCGGAAAGCGCAGCAGCACCTGACCATCCATCCGAATCAGATTGATCGCGCTGCCGGGCGCCATGTGCATGCCCGAAACCCACTGCTGCAACCGCTGCAGCGGCACGAAGGCCACAATGACGCCGCCCAGGCGGCCATCGGCCTGCTGCCAGGCCCGCGCCAGCGGCAGCACCTGCGGGCTATCCTGGACGAGTACCTGGGGCACCCCGATGGCCAGCCCCATATCCGGCTGGCGTTGCAGCGCCTGGAAGAAGTCCCGCTGGACCAGGTCGATCTGCTCCTGCCCGAAGGCCATGTCCCGCACGCCCCGGCCCTGGGCATCGAGCAGAAGCAGGGCGCTGCCCGAAACGGCCAGCATGGCCTGGGCGTCGATCCCCTGCAGCCCGTCGTTCTGCAAGGTGCTGCGCATTTGCAGCACGTCCCGATCGACATCGGCCAGCACCCATTCCAGCCCCACGGCCAGGGTGTGGCTCAGGTTGCGGCTGGCCCGCTCGGCGTTGTCCAGCAAATTCTGGTGCATGGCCCACAGATTGCGGGCCAACAGCCCGCCCATGCCCAGCGAAACCAGCAAGGACAACAGCACGAGGCGATGGAAAAAATAACGGGCGAGCAACATACCGTTCAATGCCGACCAGCAGCACCCAGACATTGATCCGGCCCATTGTAAAAATAAGGTTTTATTCCTTGCCTAGGGTTTGCGTGGGGCCGTCGCTGCCAGGCCTGCGCCGCGCACCTGCACCGTGACGGCATCGAGCCTGCGCCCCTGCCGGTCGACGATTTCCAGCACATGCTGGCCGGGCATGGGCAGCCAGGCCAGTTGCGCCCCGCCCCCCAGGATGCGGCCATTCAGGCGCCAGCGCACGGCGCTGCTGCTGGAGCGCAGCCACAGGCGCTGCTGGGCGGGAGGGATGTCCGGGTCCAGCGCCAGGATGGTGCCCGAGGCGGGCGCCAGGATCCGGGGGGCAAAGCCCTGGGCCTGCCCGCTGCCGTGTTCCGTGGCCCCCGCCCGCACGAAATCGGTTTGCGCCGAGCCGGTGACAAACCACTCCTGGCGGTCGGCATCCAGCCCCTGCCCGTCAAAGCGCACCCACTGCTGCTGCACCCCGGGCGGGGGCACGGGGGCGCGGCTGGGCTGCTGGCGGTGCAGGTAGTCCATCACGTCGGCCCACACCGGGGCCGCGCCGCTGCTGCCGCTGACGTCGTGCATGGCCGTGCCGCTGGCGTTGCCGACCCACACGCCGACGGTGTAGCGCTGCGACCAGCCGATGGCCCAGTTGTCACGCATGTCCTTGCTGGTGCCGGTTTTGACGGCGCTCCAGAACCGGGTGGTCAGCACGCTGTCCAGCCCGAAGGTCGGCGCCCGCGCCAGGCTGTCCGCAAGAATGTCGCCCACGATGAACGCGGCCTGGGGGCCGATGGCCCGGTGCGACGGCGGCAGCGCTGGCGAAGGAGCCTGGGCGGCGTCCGGTAGCGGCCCGGCCACGGGCTGCCACAGTCCGCCATTGGCCAGGGCACGGAAGGCGTTGGCCAGGCGCAGCAGATCGACCTCGCTGCTGCCCAGCGCCAGGCTATAGCCGTAGTAGCCGGCGGGCTGGGGCAGGTCCAGCCCGAACTGCGCCAGCTGCTGGTAGAAATCCTCCACCCCGACCATGGTCAGCGTGCGCACCGCCGGTACGTTCAGCGACGCGGCCAGCGCCACGCGGGCCGACACCCAGCCCTTGAAGCGCCGGTCGTAGTTCTGCGGGATATACAGGCCCGATCCGGTATTGATGTGGGCCGATGAGTCCTCGATCAGCGACGCCGCCGTCAGCCGCCGCTGCTGCAGCGCCTGGGCGTACAGAAAAGGCTTGAGGGTGGAGCCGGGCTGGCGCTGGGCCAGCACGCCGTCCACCTCCTGCGCCTGGCTCAGGCTGCCCGAGGAGCCGACCCAGGCCAGCACCTGGCCGCTGGCGTTGTCCAGCACCAGGACGGCGCCGTCCTCGGCATTGCGGCCCTGCAACTCGCGCAGGTGGCGCTGCAGGCTGTCCACCGCCACGCGCTGCACGTCGGCATGCAGGGTGGTGACGATGCGCCCGGGCAGCGCCTGCCCCGACGGCCACTGCGCCAGCACGCGCTGCGCCCAGTGCGGGGCGATGCCGGCGCTGGCTGGCCACAGCCGGGCGCCGAGCACCTGCTCGGTACGCCAGCGCACGGCACTGCAATCGGGCAGGGGGCGCTGCTGCACGGCGGCAACGCTTTGCAGCACGCCGCAGGCGCGTTGGCCGACGACGCCGGGCTTGGCGTTGGGGCCACGGATGAGGGCGGCGGCAATCGCCGCCTCCTGCGCATCCAGCCCGTGTGCGGCCTTGCCGAACAGAGTGCGGCTCAGGGCGTCCAGCCCGACCAGCTCGCCGCGAAAGGGCACGAGGTTGAGGTAGGCCTCCAGGATTTCATCCTTGCGCCAGCTGCGCTCCAGGCGCGTGGCGGCCACGGCCTGGCCCAGCTTCTGCCCCAGGCTGCGCCCGCCTGCCGGGGTGCGCCAGTCTTCATCCAGCAGCCCGGCCAGCTGCATGGTGATGGTGCTGGCGCCGCGCGTTTTCTGGTGCCACACATTCCCCCAGGCGGCTGCCGATACGGCCTGCCAATCGACCCCGCTGTGCGCGTAAAAGCGCTGGTCCTCGCTGGCCAGCAGGGCCAGGCGCAGGGCGGCGGAAACGTCGGCCAGCGCCACCCAGTCGCCCTGGCGCACCTGACGGTTGGTGCGCACGCGCTGCAGCACCTGCCCGTCGTGGGCCAGCACCAGGGTTTCGGACGGGCGGTGCGCGGCCACCACCTCGCGGTAGCTGGGCAGCGCCTGCGCCGCGCCGGGCAGCAGGCCGCCCAGCAGCATGAGGATGGCGGCGCTGCGTTTCACCCGGGCGCCCCTGTCGGCCAGAGCATGGTGTGGCTGGAAGATTGAATAAAAATAGCTTGTTCCGCTTGAATGGAAAGGTTTTCAGATACTTTCATATCTGAAAACCTTATTAAACAAGCGGAACAAGCTATCGTTATCGAGAACACCTTATTCCGGGCGCACCGGCGTTTTGGCGGCATCGCCGATCACGGTGTTCCACGGCAGGATGGTGTGGCGCAGCACCAGGCCGTTTTGCACGTAGGGGTCGGCCCGGACGAAAGCCTCGATCACGCCGGGGTCGGCGCAGTCGAACAAAAAGGTGGCGCTGTCCGGCGGGTCGCCGACGGTGCCGCCCAGCACCATTTCACCCCGGCCCTGGGCGGCCCAGGCGGCGGCAAGGTGGGCGTTGCGAAATTCGCCCCGGCGTTGCAGGTAGTCGGCGCTGTAGTGGTAGGTCAAGAGGTAGTGCATGGGGGGTTCTCCTTGAAAAGTGTTTACGGTGCGCCGATGGTCCAGCGGGCGTTGGGCGCTTCACCGAACATCTCCGGGGCGTACAGCGCCTCGACGCGCGAGGGCGGCAGGGCAAAGCTGCCGGCATTGTTCAGGCGCAGGGTGTATTCGACACTGGTCGCGCCCTGGCCCAGGTAGCTCCAGTAGGCGCGGTAGCTGTCCTGGCCGCGCTCGACGAAGGCCGGGGTGCGCCACCAGTCGGCGTTGCGATTTTCGCCTTGCGTGGCGATCTCCGAATCACGGCCCAGGCCGCTGCCCAGGATGGTGGCCCCGGCAGGGATGGGGTCGGTCACGGCCACCCAGGTCATGTCGGCGCTGGCCTCGACCTCCAGGCGCACGCGCACGATGTCGCCCCGTTGCAGGTTCTTGAGGTCGGCCCCCCGCAACGGCGTCACGGTTTTGCGCAGGCGGTAGCCCGCATCGAACGGCGCGGTGCGCGGCACGGCGGCAATGGACTGGATGGCCACCCACGGTTTGCCCGTGCCCCGGTGCTGCACGCTGAACTGGCCCAGCGTGCGCTCGCCCCAGGGCAGGAACAGGGTGTTGGCCGGCAGGGGCGCATCCAGGGCGCTGCTGCCGGTGGGCAGCAGGCGGCTGGGCTGGGCCTGTGCGGCAGCGGCTGCGGCCCTGGAGGGGCTGCTGGCTTGCTGCAGAGTTTTCCAGTCCAGGGTTTGCGTGCTGGCGTTGAGCATGGCGGTGGTGTCGCCCGTCACCGGGTCGCGCTCATAGGCGCTGCTGAACTGGCGCAGCGCCAGCCCCGCCCACAGGTTGGCGGTGGTAGTGCGCCAGGAACCGCTTTGCTGGCGCGCCAGCAGGCCGGTGACCAGGCGCGGGCGCTCGTCATCCCAATCGGGGTTGCCGAGGGTGGCCAGCAGCAGGCGGGCGGCATTCACGTCCGGCCCCTGCATCAGCCACCACCAGTAATCCTGTTTGTCGGTGGAGAACACCACCTGCGTGCCCTGGTAGGACAGGCGGTTGCGCAGAATCTGCCACGCCTCCTGCTGCAACTCGGCCCGGCCCGGCACCTGGACGTGGGCCAGCACGGTCAGCCAGTCGAGCACGCTGTGCGTGGGCCAGCGGATGGGGTCGATGTCCAGGCTGTCGAGCAGGGCCGGGGTGGCTTTGCCATCCAGCGCCAGGGCGGCGATGGCGGCCAGCTTGCGCTCGGCCAGATCCTCGCGCGGACTCCAGAACTTGCGCTGCAGCCGCCCGGTGACGAAGGCGATCAGCGCTTGCTGCATCTGCGCATGTTCGGCCTCGGGCAGGGTGAAGCGCGGGTCGGTCTTGCGCATGAAGTGCGACAGCGTGAGCAGGTGCGCCGTCAGCGTGTCGCTGCCCTGCGCCCGCACCCCGTCCTGCGGCGGGAAGTAGAGGGCCAGGCCGTCGCCGTCCAGGTAGGTCGGCAGGCGGCCCATGATGCTGCTCCACAGCGCCGCATCGTTCAGCCCCACGGCCCGGCTGGTGGTCTGCTCCAGGCAGCTATGGGGGTAGCGCTGCCACCAGTCGCGCAGGCCGGGCACGCCCTCATCGGGGTCGGCCAGACGCTCGCTGAAGGTCAGGCGCAAGCCGCCCTTGCCCACCACGGCCTGCGGCGGCCATTGCACGGGCATTTGCACGCGGCCATCGATCTGCTCCAGCGTCGCCTGCTGGACGGCCAGGGGCACGGCGGGCAGCAGGCGCTGGCTTACGGCCACGGCATCCTTGGCCCCGGTCTTGGCGTCGCTGGCCTGCAAATGCCAGTGCAGCAGCCCTTCATGGGCCTGCGCCAGGGCGGTGGGCACCTGCACGGCCCACTGCACGGTTTTCGCATCGCCGGCCGCAACCTCGACCTTCTGGGCGGACAGCTCCAGGCTGCTCACCTGGGGCTTGATCTGCACCTGCATGGCCTGACCGGTGGTGTTGCGCACGGTGAACATGGCGGTGAACTGGTCGCCCTCGCGCACCACGGGCGGCAGGCCGCTGATGAGCTGCAAGTCCTGCGTCGTGGCAATGGTGGCGCTGCCGGTGCCGAAGCGGTCTGGCCCCTCGTCGGCAATGGCGACGATTTCAAAGCTGCTCAGGGCATCGTTGAGAGGCACCGTCACCTGGGCACGGCCCTGGGCATCGAGCTGCACCACGGGCTGCCACAGCAGCAGGGTGTCGAACAGTTCGCGCGTAGTGCTGCGCCCGCCCCCGCCGCCCGGGGCAGCCGCCTTGCGGCCATAGTGGCGCCGGCCGACGATTTCAGACTGCGCCGTGGCGGTGCTGACGCTCCAGCTGCGATGGCGCCACAGCCCTTCGGCCAGCTTCCAGCTGGTGTTGGGCATCAGTTCCAGCAGGGCCTTGTCCACCGCTGCCAGGGCCACCTGGGCGTGGGCCGCAGGCTGGCCGTCGGCCTGCAATACCTGGATGCCGACCTGGGCCTGCTCGCGCACCTGGTAGCGCGGTTTGTCGGTGCTGACTTTCACCTGCAACTGCCTGCCCGCATCCTGCACCTGGATTTCGGCCACGCCCAGGCGGAAGGCAGGTTTGCTCAGATCGACCATGGCGGTGGGGGCCGCGTATTCCTTGTTGCCATGCCAGTAGGCATCCCACCACTGGCGCGGCGCCTTGTAGCCCCAGGTGAAGAAGCTGTACCACGGCACCTCGTACAGCCGCCCGCGCAGCGCCAGCACGCTGACGTACACGTTCGGCCCCCACCCGGCCTGCACGGGCAGGTCGACCACCGGCTTGCGGCCCTTGAGCTGCACGACTTCGGCGTACAACACGCCTTCACGCTCCACGCTGACCAGGGCCGTGGCTTCGCGGAAGGGCATCCGCACCTGGAAGCGGGCCGTCTGGCCCACTGCGTAGCCGGGGTTCTCCGGCAGCAGGTCCATGCGGTCGTGGTCTTCCCCGCCGAACCACAGCTCCCCCTGGCCCGTCACCCAGACGGTATCGGCGGCCTGGGCGACGCGGCCCTCCTTGTCCTGGGTGGTGACGATCAGCTCGACCTGGCCCGGCTGGGTCAGGTCGGCCTCGCAATAGAGCAGGCCGGCGCTATCGCTCTTGCCGCTGCACAACTGCCCCAGGGGGGTGCGCTCGGTCTGGTTGTCGTAGCTGTAGAAGCCCCCGACCAGCCGCTTGCGGGTGGTGGTGGTGCGGGTCAGCACGGCCTCGACCTTCATGGCCACGCCCGCCTGCGGGCGGCCCTTGGTATCGACCGCGACGGTTTGCAGCTTCAGCTTGCGCTGCACGGACACCCAGTTGTCCGCCAGGATGCCCGGCAGCACCGCCGCCGGCCACAGGGTATGGGTGCTGCGCAGGGTCTGGATTTCGCCATTGGGGTCGGCAAAGTTGGCCTCCAGCAACAGCTCGCGGGGCTGCTGCACCGGCCCCGCGCTGGGCAGCTGGACTTGGCCCTGGCCCTGCGCGTCGAGGGTGACGGGCAGCTTGTCGGCCAGCAGGCGTTCCTGCTCGGTCACGGCGCCGTCGGGTGCGGCAAAGCTGTAGCGCGACCAGCGCGGGAAATAGACGCCCTGGCTGCGCAGCAGGGCATTGACCTTGACCTCCTGGCCCCTGGCCGAGCCGCCGTTGAGGTATTGCAGGCTCACGGCCACCGGCAGCGCCTGCGGCTGCACCAGGGGCGCCTTGGGCACGGGCTGGATGCTGCCTTCCAGCACCGGCAGGCGGAAGGCTTCCACCCGGAACTGGCCCGAGGACAGGGCCATGGCCCGCCCTTCGTCATCCCAGCGCAGCTCGATGCGGTACTGCCCCAGCTTGGCGGCAGGGGGCACGGCAAAGCGGCTCAGGGCGTAGCGGGCATAGCCCCCTTCCTCGCTCCATTCCAGGGGCAGGGTGTAGGTCTGACCACTGCCGACGTGGGTGACGACCGCCTCGAACACCGGGGGCGCTTTCACCCCGACCAGCCCTTCCATCATTTCGCGGCGAATGAAGTGCTTCATCGACACCGTTTCGCCCGCCCGCACCAGGGTGCGGTCCAGCACCGTGTGCGCCACGACCGGCGCTTCGTCGTCCCAGCTTCGGGGCAGGTTGAAGCGCCAGGGTTCGATGCCGCGCTGCCAATCGCTCCAGATGAAGGCCATGTCCCCATCCTGGCGGGCGCTGACGAACCACGTCCCGCTCTGCGCAGACTGGCTGCAGCGCGGTGCCTCCCGGGCGATGTCGGGCAGCAGCAGAATGCCCTGGCTGTCCGTCAGCCCCTGGGCCTGCACATGGCCATCGCAACTGGAAATCTGCACCTGGGCCCCGGCCACCGGCTGGCCCTTGTCCAGACTGGTGACCCAGACGGCGGCGTTTTCCCGGCCAAACTTGGCATGCACGGCCAGATTCGTCACCAGCGCCGTGGTGCGCACGAACATGCGCCGCTGCGCCCCCATACGCTCGTCCAGCAGGGCTGCGCCCAGGTTGGGCGAATCGATTTCCAGCACGTGAAAGCCGGGCTGCTTCAGCGGCACGCCAATCACTTCAAAGGGGCGGGGGTCGCCCTCCTTGGGCGCAGGCAGCAGCACCTGCTGCACCTGTTTCTGCCCTTGCAGCAGGGAGATGCTGCGTGTGGAGACGGAATACTCGTCCACCTCGCGGTAATCCGGCTCATCCTCCCCATTCGTCCGGGGCTGCGGCTTCATCGGCGCGGGCAACGGGCCTTGCACGTCCCTGGCCGCCACTTCGCGGCGCACGCTGCCCCAGCGGTAGCGCTGCAACTTGTTCCACCATTCGATGATGGCGGCATCCTCCGTCAGCACCAGATCGCGCAGTTGCGCCGTCGCATCGCGCTTGTCCAGGCCTTCGATATGGCGCACGGTCAATGGCAGCACCGCAGTGCCGTCGCCATCACGTTCCTCGGCAAAGCGCTCCAGCACGCCGAATTCGTCGCTGGCGAACTTGGCCAGGGCCGGTGCGGTGCCGGTCTTGACGGTCAGGGGAAAGCTGGCGGCATTGCTCAGGGGCCGGCCACTGTCGTCGGCAAAGTTGTCCGGCAACTCCAGGCGGTAACTGGTTTCGGGTTGCAGAGATGGGCCGAAAGCCAGGCGCGTGACCGTATTGCCCTCGTCGTCCTCCTCGAACCTGGGCGCCAGTGCGCTGCCGCCGCCCACCAGGCGCACCTGGGCCGCCACGGTTTTCTCTATTTGCGCACTGAAGCCAAGGTAGACGGGCCGAATCGGCAGGCAGCCCGCCTGGGCGTTCTCGCGCTCGCAGGTCATCTCTGCGGTGAACGCGCTGCGCACCTCGAACTGGAACGTCCGCGTCTTGCGATTGACCACGCCCCCTGCCGTCTGCACCCCGGCGCCGTAGACCAGCTGCACCTCGCTGCCCGCCGTCAGGCGCCGGTTGCAGGCCAGCAAGGCCCACTCGCCCGGGGCTTTTTCCACGGCGTTTTTCAGCCGCAGCCCTTCCAGGATGGCGGCCGCATCCTGGCCCTCCACCCAGCGCAGGGGAATGCGCTCGCCCACGTCCTTGCTGCGGCAATAGCTATGCTCCAGCAGGCTTTCCCTGGTCGGTGCGCTGTTGAAACGCAGCACGAACACCTGGTCCTCGTCGATCGGCTGGTAAGTGTCCGGCAAGATCTGTTGCACATGGGGGCCGGCCACCTCGAATTGATAGCTGCTTGCGCCCGTCAGCGGGGATTTTTCAGGGGATTGGAAGGATTTTTCCAACTGCACCTGGCAGCGCACCCCGGCAGGCACCGGGCGCTCGAACTGCCACACCCACTCGCGGGCACTGTTCCAGCGGCCCGTGCCCTGGGCACTCTGGGGGACGGAGCAGCTCACGCGGGCCGGCGCCGGAGCTTGCGGATCACCGAACCGCACGGCATCCCGATCCGTGCGCAGCACGACCTGGCGCACCTCGTTCACCACCCCCTGGGGGGAGAGTTTCTGCACCTGCAGCGCCAGTGCCGGATTGGCCAACAGCCCGGCAGCAAAAATTCCCAGTGTCAGCCCTATCCGGCGATGAAACATGCCAAGCCCCTTCCGCTTGCATCGAAGATGGGCAAGCCTACCACCATCCTCCGGGGGCCATGCCTTGGGCCATTACCAAAAAAGCATTGCTTGCAGCGCACACTGGCACTGTCTTTTAGATGACTTTCTGGGCTAGATCTTGATAGGACATGTGGGAACAGCTCTTATTTTTTTGTTGTTTTTCCCCGCCTATGCTGACAATCCCGCACGACGACGCACCGACATTCCGGTAAGCTGGCCGTTTTTTAGCCCAGTCCAACAACACAGTGAGGATGTTATGAGCAGCGAACTAATCGTACGGTTGAACCCCCAGCAGGAATGGCGCATCGACCTCTCGCGCCTGGAGCCCATGGGGGTGGAAGCGGCCCGTCAATGGCTGGACGTGCAATTCACCACTCTGGAATGCGAGCCGCTGCGGGCCAGCGGCAAGGTGCTGCTGGCCGACAAGGTACTGGTCGTGGCCCAGTCCGCCGGCCCGCGCCTGCTGGGCGACGAGGACTGGCGCACCACCTATGCCCGGGCGACCCACGCCATATTGGTCAAGCCCCTGATCACGGTGGACGTGGCCGCCATGGCCGTGACCTACTGAGCACCACCCTTTCCAGCCCCACCGGGCGCAGCGCGGGCGCCTGCTCAAAAGGCGTGCTGCGCCAGCCACCGCTCCAGTTCGGCCAGTGGCAGGGGCTTGGCAAACCAGTAGCCCTGGGCCTCCTCGCAGCCGTCCGAGCGCAGCAACTGCCAGTGCGCCTGCGTCTCCACCCCTTCGGCCAGCACGCGCAGCCCCATGCTTTGCCCCAGGGCGATGATGGAGCGGCAGATGGCCCGGTCGTTGCGGTCCGTCAGGATGTCGCGCACAAAGGACTGGTCGATCTTCAACTGCGCCAGCGGCAGCCGTTTCAGGTACGCCAAAGAGGAATAGCCCGTCCCGAAGTCGTCCAGGGAAAACTGCAGGCCCAGCGCCTGCAGGGCGCGGATTTTGCCAATCACCTCGTTGATGTCCTTGAGCAGGATGCTCTCGGTCAGCTCGATGAGGATTCTTTCCGGATTCGCCCCGGTTTCCTGCAGGCACTGCTGCACCTGGTCGACAAAGGCGCTGGCGTGAAACTGCCGGGCGCTGACGTTGACGGCAATTTCCAGTTGCGCGGTATTCGTCGAGGCCTGCCACGCCGCCTGCTGGCGGCAGGCCTGCAGAAACACCTGGCGGCCAATTTCCAGGATCTGCCCGGTTGCCTCGGCCACCGGGATGAACCGGCCCGGCGGAATCAGGCCCTGCTGCGGGTGCTGCCAGCGCAGCAGCGCCTCCACGCCGATGCAGCGGCCATAGGCATCGACCTGGGGCTGGTAGAACAGGGAAAATTCCCGGCGCTCCAGGGCCCGGTACAGATCCTGCTCCACCTGGGCATGGGCATTGATTTTTTCCTGCATCTGCGGGTCGAAGAACCGCACCGTATTGCGCCCGGCTTCCTTGGCCTGGTACATGGCCAGGTCGGCCCGCTTCAATAATTCATCGGCATCGATCTCATGCCCGAAGAACAGCGCCACGCCCAGGCTGGGGGTGATGCGCACGACGTTCTTGTCAAACTCGTAGGCAGGGTTCAGGGCACGGTTGATTTTCTCGGCAATGTCCTTGGCAATATGCACGGCCCGGGACTGCACATGGTCAAGATTGTTCAGGAGGATGATGAACTCGTCGCCCCCCAGCCGGGCCACGGTATCTTCTTCCCGCACGCAGTGCAGCAGCCGCTTGGCCACAGCCACCAGGAGCTGGTCGCCCGCATCGTGGCCCAGGGTGTCGTTGAGCGTCTTGAAGTTGTCCAGATCCAGAAAAATCAATGCGCCGTAGGCGTTCTGCCGCGCCGAGATGGCCAGCCCCTGCTGCAACCGATCCCGCAGCAAACGGCGGTTGGGCAAACCCGTCAGAGGATCGTAGAAAGCCAGGTTGCTGACCTCTTGCTCTGCCTGCTTGCGGGTGGTGATGTCCAGCAGTACGCCCAGCAGGCCGCGATCGGTGCCACGCGTGTCGTGAAAGCGCTTGCCGCTCAGGTTGCCCCAGAACTGGTTGCCGTCCTTGCGCCAATACAGCCGTTCGACATCGACGGCATCGATATCGCTGGCCAGCAAGGCCAGCATTTTCTGGTGGCTGACGCTGCGTTCGGTGGGATCGACCAGCCCCACGTAAGGCGTCCCGATCAGCTCGTCCACCGTGCAGCAGAACATTTCCGCCATCCGCTGGTTGGCCAGGACGATCATGCCCTTTTTGTCGACCAGGAAGATCCCGGCACTGGACGTATCGAAGACCTGCTGCAGCAAGGATTCGCTTTGGCGAAGCCGGGCATGGGCCTGTTTGCGCTCGGTGATGTCTTCAATGAAGCCGTGGTAGACAATCTCCCCGTTGGGCATGACGAACGGCGAGGAATTCGCATACAGCCAGTGCAGCGCTCCGTCGGGCATGGAAAAGCGGAATTCACAGAAGAACTCCTCTTTGGCATGCCATGCGGTTCGGTCGACATCGGAAAACCTGGCGCAATCTTCCGGCGCGATTCTCTGGAAAAACAGCGTCGGGTCCGCCACCACCTCGGCCGCCGATTTCCCGGTAAAGCGCTGGATCCCCTCACTGATGTAAATCAGATTGGAACGATTGCCCTCCTCCAGCCGGTAGCGGTACACCACCACGGGCAGGTGGTCGGTCAAATCCTTGAGCTCCGACTGCAGGCGCTCGCGCATCACACGGTGCATCAACAGCAGCGCTGCACACAGCAGGAGCAGGCCCACGGCGGGCAGTATCCACAAATACTCCAGGGCCGCACCGACCGCCTTTTGCTGACGGTGGTACTGCCACAGACTGCCCAGCAGCACCAGGACACAGGCCGCAACCAGCCCCCACAGCAAGCCCATGGCCTGGGTAAGGGATGGTTTGATTTTTTTAACGGCCACAACCTTCTCCCTGGATAGCACCGATAACACTCCACGCGCATTGTGCGCTGGGTGCCACGCCGCCAAACCTACTTGGAAACACCTACCCGTAGCCCGCCTGCCGTCGGCCTAGCCAGGCGTGAACCGCGCCGCCAGCGCCTGCAGCAACTGCGCATGGATACCGCCGAAGCCGCCGTTGCTCATGCAGACGATGGCGTCTCCTGGCCGTACCGCCGCCAGGACTTGCTGCACCACGGTCGCAATATCGCCCGCCGTCAGGCCCGCCTCACCCAGCGGCTCCAGCGCCTGCGCAGCATCCCAATCCAGGCCCGCCGTGTGACAGAAGGCCAGATCGGCCTCTTTCAGCGCCCAGGGCAACTGCGCCTTCATGGTGCCCAGCTTCATGGTGTTGCTGCGCGGCTCGAACACGGCCAGGATGCGGGTTTGCTGGCCCACCTGCTGGCGCAGCCCGTCCAGTGTGGTGCGGATGGCCGTGGGGTGGTGGGCGAAATCGTCGTACACCGCAATCCCGGCCACGGTGCCGCGCAGCTCCATGCGCCGGCGCACGTTCCGAAAACGCCCCAGCGCCGCGCAGGCCGTGGCCGGGGCCACGCCCACATGCTCGGCGGCGGCAATGGCGGCCAGGGCGTTGAGCTGGTTGTGCTCGCCGCTCAAAGCCCATTCCACCCGGCCCACCACCTGCCCGGCACGCAGCACGTCAAACGCATGGTGCAGCCCCTGGGCGGTAAAGTCGCTGACGGCGCTGCCGAAGCTGCGCACCTCGCTCCAGCAGCCCTGGTGCAGCACGCGGGCCAGGGCTTCTTCCAGGCCATTGCTGACGACGCGGCCCGTGGCCGGCACGGTGCGCAGCAGATGGTGGAACTGCCGCTCGATCGCAGCCAGATCGGGAAAAATGTCCGCGTGGTCGAACTCCAGGTTGTTCAGCACCGCCGTGCGCGGACGGTAGTGGACGAACTTGCTGCGCTTGTCGAAAAAGGCCGTGTCGTATTCATCGGCCTCGATCACGAACAGGGGACGTTCCTGCCCGGCGGCCAAGGCCCCCAGGCGGGCCGAGACGCCAAAGTCCAGCGGCACGCCGCCGACCAGGAAGCCGGGCACCAGCCCCGCGCATTCCAGCACCCAGGCCAGCATGGAGGTGGTGGTGGTCTTGCCATGCGTGCCTGCCACGGCCAGCACATGGCGGCCTTGCAACACGTTTTCGGCCAGCCACTGCGGCCCGCTGGTATAGGGCAGTCCCTGATCGAGAATGGCCTCCATCAGCGGGAACTTGGACGTGCCGTCGTCCCGCCGGGCACGGCTGACGACATTGCCGACCACGAACACATCGGGCTTGAGCTGCACCTGCTCGGCGCCGTAGCCCTCGATCAGGTCAATGCCCAGGGCCCGCAATTGGTCGCTCATCGGCGGGTAGACCCCCGCATCGCAACCCGTTACCTTGTGCCCGGCTTCCCGCGCCAATGCCGCGACGCCGCCCATGAAGGTGCCGCAAATGCCCAGAATATGAATATGCATGGGCGGCGATTCTACGGGCCGGGCACCGCGCAGCAGCGGTCGCGCCCGGCCTGTTTGGCCGCATACAGGGCGCCATCGGCGCGTTCGATCAGGGCGGTGAAGCCGTCTGTCTGCTCCGGCTCCTGCAGCCCGCCGGGCCTGGCGCAAGCCACGCCCACACTGATGGTGACCCGTTGCCCCGGCACGCTGCTGCCGGCGTGCGGCAAGTCCAGGCGCTGTACCGCCAGCACCAGTTGCTGGCCGAACGCCTGGGCCTGTGCCAGGGTCGATCCAGGCAGCAGCACCATGAACTCCTCGCCGCCATAGCGGGCCACAAGCTCCCCCTCACGTCCCACGCTGGCGGCCAGCACCCGGGCCACTTCGCACAGGCAGACATCGCCCTGGACGTGGCCATAGGTGTCGTTGTAAGCCTTGAAGTAGTCGAGATCGAGCATCAGCAGCGCCACGCTTTGGCCGTGCCGTGCGGCACGGCGCCATTCCTTGTGCAAGGCCTCCTGCAACGCCAGGCGGTTGGCAATGCCGGTCAGGGGATCGAGCCGCACCTGGTTTTCCAGCTGGCGGCGGTATTCCTCCAGTTGCTCGTCGACCTGTTTGCGCTCGGTGATGTCCTGGACAATGCCGATCATGCAGGAAGGTCTCTCGCCCTCGCGCCCATCGAGCTCGGCCCAGACCTGGATCCAGCGCTGCACACCATTGTCTGCCCGGCGAATGCGGTACTGCACGTGCAGATGCTGGCGCTGGGCAATGGTCTGTTCATGCGCGGCAAAGACCGCTTTCCGGTCCTCTTTCTCCACCAGCGCGGCCCAACGATGGAGGGGAAGCCAGCCGCCTGCGGCCACGCCGAAGATACGGGCCGTGATCTCCGAGATGTAAAACTCCTTTTTCCCCAGGTCGTAGACGAAATAGCCCAGCGCTGCCGCCTGCTGCGCCGAGTCGAGCCAGCGGATGTGCAGTTGCAGCTCCCGCTTCAAAGTCCGTTCGGCCCGCCATGCCGACCACTGCCAGATCCCGCCCAGCAAGGCCAGGAGCAGCAACAGCGCCCCGATCAGCAGGCCAAAGGCCAGCCCCTCGCGGCGGCGGGCATCGTTGAGGATTTCGGCCTCGTCGATCTGCACGATCAGCCACCAGGGGGCGCCGTCAATGGCGCTGACCATCGAGATCACCGGCTGATCCATGTGGTTGACGCCCCGCACGATTCCTCGCCCCCCACGCACGGCCTGCATCGCAGGGCCGCTGCGCGTCAGCGGCAAGGGCTTGCTCAGGGCGGCGACACCGCTTTTGGGCAAGGGGTTGATGTTGATGACGCTGTCCTCGCCCTCCAGCTGGGTCAATACCGCTTCTGCGCTCTGGCTCTGCACCTGCCACGCCTGCACCAGCGGAAACAGGGTGCCGCGCAAGTCCATCACCAGCCACGCCACGCCAACCGGCTCGAACCCGTCGTACAGCGGCGTCATCACGCCGAAGAAGGGAAAGGCGAAATAGCCCGGTGCCTGCGGCTCCACCGCGACGGGTTCGGCGCGGTCCAGGGCCTGCTGCAATGCCTGCCTCTCCTGCGCAGGCAAGGGGCGCGGCAGGGCCGCGGAGTCGGTACTCATCAGCAACTGGCCCCGGGTGTCGAGCAGATAGACCAGCGCGTACTGGTCGTATTCCACCAGCACCCGCAGACGCTGGCGCAGCAGCGCCTCCTGACGGTGGTCACGCTGCTGGCTGTGCAGCCATTCGGCCAGCGCCTTGGAGAACAGCGGATCCTGTGAAAGCGCCCCGGCATCGGCCATGCGGGCACGCCGCCAGTCGGCCACGCTCTTGCTCTGCACCTCGCCGACCAGGCGCAAACGTTCCTGCACTTGCAGGCTGTATTCATCGGAGCGGCGCTCATAGACCCAGACCACGCTGCTCAAGGCCAGCAGCACCACCCCCAGCACCAGGAGCCAGTACCCGCGCTTTTGCTTTTTATAGGCGGCATTTTTTTCACGGGTCAAGGCTTCCATGATCCACCATGCTTTCCCGGCATGAGCACCTGCTCACGCACTTCCCCACGGCGCCCGTGGCCAGCACTCTTCAGGCCAGGCGGCATGGAAAAATCGTGGGCAGTCTCCTAGGCCACTGGAGTTATTCCTAAAAGTAACAAAATTTAAAAATGGCTATTACATTACACAAATATCAAGTTTTGCCGAGAATTATTATTTTTTATGCTCCCTTTGCACCCCCGTCGCCGTGATGCACTGGTTCTGCTGGCGGCCAGCACCCTGCCCTGGGCGGCGCAGGCCCAGGAACGGCGCGATACCGTTCACATCAGCATGTCCCTGGAGCCGGACAGCCTCGACCCGACCAGCGCACCGGCGGCCGCCAATGCCGAAGTGGTCCACTACAACCTGCTGGAAGGACTGACCAAGATCGAGCAGAACGGCCAGACCCGCCCCCTGCTGGCCCAGGCCTGGAACACCAGCGCCGACCAACGTGTCTGGCGCTTCGCCCTGCGCCCCGGCGTGCGCTTTCACGACGGTGCAGCGCTGGACGCCCAGACCGTGCGCTGGTGCTTTCTGCGTGCCCAGCAGGCCGATTCCGGCAACAAAGGCAAACCGGGGCTGTTCGACAACATCGCCGCCATCGACACGCCGGATGCGCAGACCCTGGTGCTGCACCTGCGCCACGCTGATCCGCACCTGCTGTTTCGCCTGGGGGATAGCTACGCCGTCATCCTGCACCCCCAGTCCGCAGCCCGGGCGAGTACCGCGCCCGTAGGCACCGGCCCCTACCGCCTGGAACACTGGCAGCACGGCCAAAGCATCCGCCTGCGCCGCTTTGCCGGCTACTGGGGGGCCAGGCCCGCGCTGGAACAGGGCGTGTTCCATTTCAACGCAGGGCAGGACGTGCAGGCGCTGGATACGCAGCGCATCGACATGTTCTTCAATTTCACCTCCCGCCGGCTGGACGGCTTTCGCGCCAACGCGCAATACCAGGTGCTGGTGGGCGCCTCCAGCGGCAAGGGGCTGCTGGCGCTGAACCACCGCCTGCCACTGTTCCAGGACGTGCGCGTGCGCCAGGCGCTCACCCATGCGATCGACCGGGAGCGCTTCATCGCCATCGCACTGCAAGGCTACGGCAGCGTCATCGGCAGCCACTTCACCCCCAACGAAGCGGGTTATATCCGGCTGGCGGGCACCTACCCCTACGACCCGGAACGCGCCCGCCAGCTCCTGCGGGCTGCCGGGGTCCAGCTCCCCGTCAGGGTGCCGCTGGCATTGCCGCCCACGCCCTACGCCCAGATCGGCGGGCCGCTGATTGCCGACGATCTGGCACAGGTGGGCATCCAGGTGCAATTGCAACCCCTGAGCTGGCCGCAGTGGCTGGACGGCCCCTTCAAGGGGGAGTTCGCGATGACACTCATCAACCACGTGGAGCCGCTGGATTACGGCATCTACGCCAAGCCGGACTACTACTTCGGCTACGACAGCCCGCCGTACCGGGATTTGCTGACCCGGTACCAGAATGCCCCCTCGGCGCGGCAACGCCAACTGCTGTTTGCCGATATCCAGCGTTTTCTGGCCGCCGATGCGGCCAACGTATGGATGTTCAACGCCAGCATCGGCACCGTCATCCGCACCGGCTTGCAGGGTGTGTGGGTGGACTACCCCACCTTTGCGCACGACCTTTCTTCCATGTATTGGGAATGAGCGCTGCGGCACCGGAGGGGAGACCCGGCCCGGCACCTTTTGCGCCGCAGGCCGATAATGGGCCGCTTTACTTTCCGACTGCGTTATGCACCCTCACGCCGAAACGCTATGGCGCGGGCCGCGCTGGACACTGGCCATTTTGCTGGCCGTGCTGGGCATGCTGGGCCCCTTCTCGATCGACACCTACCTGCCCGCCTTCTCGGGCATTGCCGCCTCGCTGCAAACCTCGCCGGTACACATGCAGCAGACGCTGTCGGCCTATTTGTTCGGCTTTGCCTTCATGAACCTGTTTCACGGGGCGCTGGCCGACAGCTTCGGCCGCCGCCCGGTGATTTTGTGGGGTCTGCTGGCCTTCACCCTGGCCAGCGCCGGCTGCGCCCTGGCGCAGAACGTGACGCAGCTGATCGTTTTCCGTGCCTTGCAGGGCCTCTCGTGCGGGGCCGGTGTAGTGGTTTCGCGGGCCATCGTGCGCGACATGTTCCCCCCCACCCAGGCGCAGAAGGTGATGAGCCAGATCACCATCTTCTTCGGCCTGGCCCCGGCAATTGCCCCCATCCTGGGCGGCTGGCTGTTCGTCGCCCTGGGCTGGCACAGCATTTTCTGGCTGCTGACCGCCATCGGGGCGGCCCTGTGGACGGTCAATTTCAAGGTGCTGCCCGAGTCCCTGCACCCCAGCCAGCGCCAGCCGTTCAACGTGCGCCACCTGCTCAGTGGCTATTGGGAGCTGTGTACCGATCCGCGCTTTCTGCTGCTGGCGCTGGCCAGCGGGGTGCCGTTCAACGGCATGTTTCTGTACGTGCTCTCGGCCCCGGCCTTCCTGGGCGAGCTGCTGCAATTGGCGCCGACGCAGTTCTTCTGGCTGTTCGTGCTGAACATCGGCGGCATCATGGGCGGCGCTTGGGTCAGCGGCCAGCTGGCCGGAAAGATCGCGCCGAAGAAGCAGATCCGCCACGGCCTGCTCATCATGCTGGTGATCTCGCTGGTCAACCTTGCCGCCAACCTGCTGCTGCCCCCGCATCCCGGCTGGGCCATGCTGCCGATTGCGATTTTTTCCTTCGGCTGGGCACTGATGGTGCCGGTCGTCACCCTGCTGGTGCTGGATTTGTTCCCGCAGCGCCGGGGCATGGCCTCATCCCTGCAAGCAGTGGTCGGCTCCACCGCCAACGGACTGGTCGCCGGGCTGCTGGCGCCGCTGGTCATGCACTCGGCCATCGCGCTGGCCAGCGCCTCGCTGGGGCTGATGCTGATCGGCCTGGTCTCCTGGATCGTGCTGCACCAGCGCTGGCCGGAGATTGGGCGGGAAAATTAAAAAAGTAGCTGCTTTCGCTGGTATTTACTGAATTTCAAATACAAAACACATTAAAACCAAGCAATTACAAGCGGAAGAAGCTACTTATTTATTTCATTCTCACCTTCTTCTGGCCGTATCCCGCACCGGCCAGCCGCATCGCACAACAGTGCCGTTACGGAGCCAGCTTCCCGGCCACGTCCACCAGCCGTTTCGCCTGGTGCCCGATCGAAGCCTGCACCTCGGGCGTGAATTCCGCCCCCTGGGTATGGCTGTAGCCGTAAGGGTTGCCGCCGGTTTTGAAGATCGCCGGATCGGTGAACCCCGGGGCCACGATGATGCTGCCCCAGTGCATCGCCGTGTAATAGAAGGTCAGCAGCGTCGACTCCTGCCCGCCATGGGCGTTCTGCGCCGAAGTCATGGCCGACACCGCCTTGTTCGCCAGACCGCCCTTGGCCCAGAAGCCGCCCAGCGTATCGATGAAGGCCCGCATCTGGCTGGCCATGCCGCCAAAGCGCGTGGGGGCGCTGAACAGATAGGCGTTGGCCCATTCCATGTCGGCCACCGTGGCGGTGGGGATATGGGCCATGGCGTCGGCCTGGGCTTTCCAGGCCGCTTGCCCCTCCACCACCGCAGCAGGAACGGTTTCCGCGACTTTCAACAGGCGCACTTCCGCGCCAGCAGCCTTGGCCGCTTCGGCGGCGATGCGGGCCATCTGGTAGTTGGTGCCATAGGTGGAGTAATAAACCACTGCAAGTTTGACGCTCATAAAAACCTCCTGGGTGAAAAAACCTGGTCATCATCCCCCGTCACGGGCGGTGGGGCAAGCCGGGCTGGCCAGCAACCGGGCCACGCGCTGGCGCAGCAAGGGCAGCACCTGCGCCTCCAGCCAGGGATGGCGCCGCAACCAGCCGTTGTTGCGCGGGCTGGGGTGGGGCAGGACGATGGTATCGGGCAGTTCGGCCAAGTCCTTGCCGCGCAGTTGTTCGACCATCTGGGTGATGTTGCGCGGCGCCCGGGGCAGGTGCCAGGCCAGGGCGTACTGGCCCAGCACGATAGTCAGCGCCACCTGCGGCATCCGCTCCAGCAGCGGCTGGCGCCAGGTGGGAGCGCATTCGGGACGCGGCGGCAAATCGCCCGACGTGCCGGTGCCGGGGTAGCAAAAGCCCATGGGCACCAGCGCCACCAGATACGGGTCGTAAAACTGCGCGGGCGTCAGGCCCAGCCAGGCACGCAGGCGCCGGCCGCTGGCATCGTCGAACGGAATGCCGCTGGCGTGGACTTTGCGCCCCGGCGCCTGCCCGGCAATCAGGATGCGGGCGCTGCGGCCCGCTTGCAGCACCGGGCGCGGGCCCAGCGGCAGGTGTGCGGCGCACAAGGTGCAGGAGCGCACGCGGCCCAGCAGGGTGTCCAGGTCTTGCTCTGGCGGGGTGAAATACAAGGCATCCATGGCCCTAAGTGTAGAAAGCGCCAGGCGTAATGCCAAAGATGCTTTGAGCAGATCAGACCAGCGGTGAGACAGCCCGACTAACGCGAAGTTGAGGCACCTGCGCGGCTTTTCGCGCAGGTCGCCTCGAACGCAGGGTTAGCCCTCATCATTGACGCGCCTCTTTAGGCTGCGAACCTGAAGGAACATGTACAGCACCGCGAAGGACAAGAAGAGCTTGAAGAAGAAGTCGACACGTTGCTCTTTCTTGTAACGATCCCAGGCGGACCCATTGAGGTACTCTTGAAGTGGTTCCTTCTTTCCAACTGCAATTCTTCCATCGGCAAGTTCCGCTTCCACTGTCGGTTCGCACTTGGACGTGCTCTCCCCGTAGAAAGCAATCTGGGCCATGCTGGTCGAACGATCAGCCGACGGGGATAGCTTGTCGTATCGTAAAGTCACCTGACCAGATGGCTTGGGGCCATTTCGACTTGGATTGTTTAGGCTACCCATTGAGTCCGGCCACGTCTCATATGTATCGAAGCCCTCGCAGCCCATGAAGTGGACGCGGATATTTCGAAGTTCCTGATCTGCGACGTTCAGGATTTGCACCTTGGTACTATCAGTCGGATGAAACCCGATTCCAGACAACATTGCTGGAAGAGACTTGTATATCTCTGCGCCAATTCGCTTGAGAAGCGGAGCGGGAAGGTTTTCGAACGCCTTTTGATCGGAAACATCCAGTTGCTTGAACATGTTGGATAGCTGTCGATTCCATTCAGCCACGGGGTTGCGCTCGTTCTTGATATCGTAGACGAAATGCAGAGTGGGTTCGGTCAGTCGAGCGTAAAGCGATGGAGCGAACGGCAGTAGAGCGACCAGTAGCGGAACTACAAGGTCTTTAGCAATCTCGAACCATTTCTTGTTCATAAGGCGTACCGGAAGACGGCTGCGATTTGTGAGGGCTAACGAATGAATTCACGGCGGCCGTAGGCCGTCCGGTGGAATGACTGGTTAGGCCTCGGCCTTTGCACGCTCCATCCGATTGATCACCTCAACGCATAGCCCCCAAAGGTCTTGTACTTCGTGAATGTCGTAGACTTTGTCAGGGTGCTGCGTAGGATTTCGGAATGAAGTGCGAACGTTATCCAGGTTTTTGTTTAGAACATCGTATTGCTTCGCACGCCTGTGCTTCTGCAATGCTTGAACCATGGGGCCCCACATCATGACACTAAGCCGGTCACGCTTGACAAAGTGGCAGTAGTAGTTTCGGAGCGCTTCTTCTGTCGCACGCATCAAATGAAAGGCAGCAGCTGTAGGCCTCTCAAAAGCGATACATTTGGCTGCTTCAGCGATGTCGAAGCGTGCGAGCTCAGAAAGGGAATTGAAAACATCTGGTGCAAACAGACTCGCTGGGTCCGAGACCAAGCGCTCTACCTCGATGCGCTTCGGCGAAACCACATAGGCGTTGACTCCCTTCAATTCGGCTTCTAGTGTCTGGCGCAGCGCTCGAACCGTACTACTTAACTTTCGAGCCTGTGCAGCATCGAGCTTGGAGTCCCCCGGAGTTGCCTTCAAGTCTTTAAGAAGAGAACGGAGATTGGCAGCGGCTCGGATCGTGACATACAGATTGAGATCCTCCAACTTCTTTAATAGAGCCTCGATGTTGCCGATGACAACGGCCGAGCCATGGATACTATAGCCTTCTTTGGCATCTTGTAGGTAGCGAAATCCTGTCCCAAACTGCCAATAGCGATAGAGCGTCACTGACTGCATTAGATGATTCTCCCTGAGGCCTAACGAACAAAGTAAGCCGACCGCCGCAGGCGGGTCGGCTTGACTGATTGTTTAGGCAGTGCAACGGCCTGTATATTGCTCCTGCCCAATACCTTGGAAATCAACAAAAAGATAGAAACGCTCTGTGTACTCAGAGATCTCAACATTTAAATATTCCTCAACAGCCTTAGCCAAAGAAGTCTCAAGGTGTTTTTTGATATTTTGAATATCGGGGTGGCGGGTGTCTTGATGTATGTCATAGGTGTATTTGATGGATTCTGCAACCACCACCAGTGAAATTTTTTGGTATGTCTCGCCAGATTCGACAGTATAAGGAATGACGCTGACCTGATAGCTACTGATGCGGCTTCCATTTGCCTTAAGTTTTTTCACTATTGCACCTTTAATAATTTAGGCCTAACGGCCCAAGGTAAGCGGCGGCGAAGCCGTCCGCTTGACCGCAGAGTTAGACCCAAAGGCCAAAAGGGAGCGCCCTGACTTGAAGACGGGCGCAGCCCACGAAAAACTGCTGCGCCACCGAAGCTGCGCAACGCTACAAAAAATGATAGCTTCTGACGCTTACTGAACAAGCGCCAGAGGCCAAAAAGGCTTGAAAGACCTTTGAGAAATGCGAAGCGCTGGAATAAATAGCGGCCTGCATAAAGTAAATGAGGGGACTAACGTTCAAGGTCAGGGGCGCTGCGCTGCTTTTTGGCGCAGCGTCCCCTGCACCACAGTGTTAGCACTCAAGCGCTCCCAATCTTGTGGATATTCACTTGATTAGAGGCTGAATGCACCTGGCTTGGGTATGCGAACAATCCCATGAAAATATTCGCCTTGTAGCGACTCCCCAAGCTTTCCTTGATCTTTACGAGATGAGCATTCCCAACACCGGAAACGAAAAGTGCCGGGCCACAATGCTTTGGCTTCTTTGTTGGGAATTTCCCGCCCATTAGTGCTGGCATGAGTTCATTGATCAGGCCGACGAAATTTAGTACGAGTTCCGGGCTCGGCTGGTAATGCTTGGTCTCGGCGAACGTCTTGACATCCTTTGCGGCGACGAAGAAGTAGTCGACCTTTCCGTTGTAATAGTGCGGCTGATGGGTTGACGTAATTGCATCCTTTTCAATTACCGCGTAGTCAGGAGAAACATAGATATCTGAATTATGCGCCGACTGAATTCTCAAATTGTGGCGAATCTCGAACGTCATTGAATCGCCGTTGCAGTAACGTTTCTCTGCGTAGAAAAAAGAACAGTTGCTCGGTTTTGCCTTGGGGCTCAATGCGTACACAAACTGCCGTTCTTTCCCTCGAAGATTCTGAGGCGTCACCAAGTAGCCATTCGTTTCGTAGAACTTAACAAGATCGTTGTACGCAGCGAGTTCAAAGAATGCGGAGGTTCTATTGGCCTCCTGCGAAAAACAGGAGTGATGCTGAGAAAGAAACGTCTGTATCTGCTGCTTCAACAGATTGTTGTCCTTGAAGGGGGATTTAGTCTTGCTCATTGGCCCTTCGCTCTTCCAATTCGATTAGGTTCATGACGATGCGTTTAACATCCGTCTGTGCGAAGAAAGACGGCCCCAGTCCGAATGACTTTAGGACGGCACCGAAATGATCCGCCGCATTCTGAATTGACGAGCGAAAGTCTGCGCCAATTTTGCGGCCGCCAACGGTAAGACCGGCCTCAAATTCTGTTTCAAGACGCTCGAAGAAGTTCGCGCTACTGGATAGTGGTGCGATGACATAACGATAGTAAATGCCAAGAGCGAAAATGAAGTGGATTGCATCACGTTGCGCGAGATACGGCTTCGCTCTCTGAAGCCGCGAATGCTGTTGCCACCCACCCAATTCCCGGCATTTGTCCTCGTACTCACGATACATTGGTTGCGTCAATGTGTACGGAAGGTCTTTGAGGAACGTGCGGATCATCTTGAGTGCTAACGTATAAGGTAAGCGGCTTGCGTAGCAAGTCCGCTTGAGCGCCGGGTTAGGGCGTATATTTACGACCAGCCATACGCTCGCGCGAGCGCTCAACAGATGCTGGCGAGAACGAATCAGGATGACGAAGGATAACTGCTTCGAAAGCATAGTCTTGAAGACCCATATCCAGCAACGCCAAGTAGCCCTGCGCATCTTCTTTTCTATCAACTGCACGCTGCGCCGCTTCGATGATTCCGTATTTTTCTACCATTGGCCAAGTTCTCGAAGCTCTTGTCTTCTTTCCATTCTTCGCGCTTAGCACCTGCTCATACGCAAATATAGCCTCAAGGCATTCACGCTCAGCATTAGTTGCAGCACCATACTTCAGCGCTTGGAGTTCAACAGATCGTCTACGTGCAGCAAGAACTAGATCAGGTCGGCCACGATCTATGACATTCTTCTCAAATATGGCGCACTCTTCTGGAGTCTTTAGCTTCGAAATAAGATCGTTCATAGAGTGGCTACCTAACGCCCTGAGTTCAGCCGCCGCCGTAGGCGGTCGGCTGCGACGAATAGTTAGACCCGACGCTTGAAACGGCGCAGGGACTGCAAGGATGATAGCTGCCAGCGCTTGCTGGGTGGGTGCTGGAGGCCAAAAATGCTTGAAGCTTACGCAGCGCATGCAGGCGAAGCCCAGCGCAGCGCCAAAAGCCCCAAGGAGAAACCTTTGAGAAAGGCGAAACGCTGGAATGAATGACGGCCTGCATGAATGGGGATTTTAAATGGACTAACGGCCAAGGTAAGCCGCCCGCCGTAGGCGGGTCGGCTTGAACGCAGAGTTAGACCCGAAGGCCAAAAGGGAACGCCCTGACTTGAAGAAGGGCGCGACCCGCGAAACAGCGCAGCGCCACGGAAGCGGCGCAACGCTGCAAGAGTGATAGCTGGTGGCGCTTGCTGCACAAGCGCTACCAGCCAAAAAGGCTTGGAAAGCCTTTGAGGAATGCGAAGCGCTGGAATAAATAGCGGCCTGCATAAAGTAAATGAGGGGACTAACGGCCAAGGTAAGCCGCCCGCCGAAGGCGGGTCGGCTTGAACGTAGAGTTAGACCCGAAGGCCAAAAGGAAGCGCCCAGCCTTGGAGAAGGGCGCGGCCCACGAAAAAGCGCTGCGCCACGGAAGCGGGGCAGCGCTGCAAGAATGATAGCTTGTGGTGCTTGCTACGCAAGGGCTAGAGGCCAAAAAGGCTTGAAAACCCTTTGAGAAATGCGAAGCGCTGGAATAAATAGCGGCCTGCATAAAGTAAATGAGGGGACTAACTAGAGTTAGAGCGCCGCATCCTACAAAACTGGTGCGGCCTAAGTCAAGCATGCGGCATGCACTGTTGCTACGAGCTTACGCTGATCGCTTGCCTGTTTAGGCCGCCTAAAATTCTGCTGATGGATGTGCTACCCGTTTCGCCCACCCCCGCTGCGCCGCAGCCGCCCCGGTTGCTCGATTTGCTGCGCCAGCGCATCCGGGTGCTGCACTATTCGATCCGCACCGAGCAGGCTTATGTGGATTGGGCGCGGCGCTTCATTCTGTTTCATGGCAAGCGCCATCCGTGCGAGATGGGGGCGGCGGAGGTTACGGCGTTTTTGACGCATCTGGCGGTGGAACGCAATGTGGCCGCTTCCACGCAGAACCAGGCCAAGGCGGCGATTCTGTTTCTTTACAAAGAGGTGTTGCAGCAAGACTTGCCTTGGCTGGACGAGGTGGTTTCCGCCAAGAAGGCGCGTCGCCTGCCGGTGGTGCTGACGCAGCGCGAGGTGCGCGAGCTGCTGCTGCAACTCAATGGCACGCAGTGGCTGGTGGCATCGCTGCTGTACGGCACGGGCATGCGGATTCTGGAGGCGCTACGCTTGCGCGTGAAAGATGTGGAGTTTGAGCGGCGCGAGCTGATCGTGCGCCAGGGCAAGGGCAACAAAGACCGGGTGACGGTGTTGCCCGAGAACCTGATCGCCCCGCTGCGCGAGCAGATGGAGCGTGCCCGCACGCTGCACCGCAAGGATTTGGATGCGGGGCTGGGCGCTGTCTGGCTGCCCGATGCGCTGGCCGTGAAGTACCCGAACGCCGCCACGGCCTGGGGCTGGCAGTATGTGTTTCCCAGCACGGTGCGGTCGGTCGATCCGCGCTCGGGGGTAGAGCGGCGCCATCACTTGCTGGAGCAATCGGTGCAGAAGGCGGTGGCTTTAGCTGCACGCCGCGCGGAGATAGACAAGCCCTGCACGCCGCATGTGCTGCGGCATTCTTTTGCCACCCACATGCTGCAAGCGGGCTACGACATCCGCACGGTGCAGGAACTGCTGGGCCACAAGGATGTGAGCACCACCATGATTTACACCCATGTTTTAAACAAGGGCGGGCGCGGCGTGCAAAGCCCGCTGGATGCGTTATGAGTCACCTATGAACCACGTTTTCCCGTCATCCCACCCACCGCTGGCCGAGCGCCTGCGCCCGCATTCCCTGGCCGAGGTCATCGGCCAGCAGCACGTGCTGGGGCCGGGGATGCCGCTGCGCCTGGCGTTCGAGTCCGGGCGGCCGCACAGCTGCATTCTGTGGGGCCCGCCCGGGGTGGGCAAAACGACGATTGCCCGGCTGATGGCGCAGGCCTTCGACGCCCAGTTCATCACCATCAGCGCGGTGCTGGGCGGCGTCAAGGAAATCCGCGAAGCGGTGGAACAGGCCCAGGCCGTTGCCACGGGCCTGATGCCGCAGCGCACGATCGTGTTCGTCGACGAGGTGCATCGCTTCAACAAAAGCCAGCAGGACGCCTTTTTGCCGCATGTGGAAAGTGGGCTGTTCACCTTTGTCGGGGCGACCACGGAAAACCCGTCGTTCGAGGTCAATTCCGCCTTGCTCTCGCGCTCGGTGGTGTACGTCCTGCAAGCCTTGACCACGCAGGACCTGGAGCAAATCGTCGCCAAGGCGCAGGCCGTGCAGGCGCTGCCGGCAATCGAGCCGGATGCCGTGCAGACGCTCGTGGCCTATGCCGATGGCGATGCGCGGCGGCTGCTCAATACGCTGGAGACGCTGGCAACCAGTGCCCAGCAAGCAGGCATTGCGCCCATCACCACGGACTGGCTGCAGCAGGTGCTGGGCCAGCAGCTACGCCGCTACGACAAGGGCGGCGAGCAGTTCTACGACACCATCAGCGCCCTGCACAAAAGCGTGCGCGGCTCCGACCCGGACGCGGCACTGTATTGGCTGGTGCGCATGCTGGACGGCGGGGCCGACCCCAAATACCTGGCCCGGCGCATCGTGCGCATGGCCTGGGAGGACATCGGCCTGGCCGACCCCCGGGCCCTGCAGATCGCCAACGAGGCGGCACTGACCTACGAGCGCCTGGGCAGCCCCGAGGGCGAACTGGCCCTGGCGCAGGCCGTGCTGTACCTGGCAGCGGCCCCCAAGAGCAATGCCGGCTATGTGGCCTACAAACGCGCCCGCGCCCTGGTGCAGGGCGACGGCAGCCGCCCGGTGCCGCTGCATTTGCGCAATGCACCGACCAGGTTGATGCAGCAGCTGGACTACGGCAAGGGCTACCGCTACGCGCACGACGAGCCCGATGGCTTTGCCGCCGGCGAAAATTATTTTCCCGAGGGGCTGGAGCGGCCCATGCTGTACGAGCCCGTGCCGCGCGGGCTGGAAATCAAGATTGGCGAGAAACTGCAGGCGCTGCGCCAGCGCAATGTCCAGGCGCAGCAAGACCTTGCGCAAGAGTGAAAGCAGGGAGAGGGGCTTCGCGCTTTGGCATGGCTTGTGTGCCTCGTTGCGATGAAACAACAAGTAATGAAAAAACATCAACTTTTTCGCATTAAAACTCTAAGCTTTTGATTTCTAGAAAAAAACTCCCGAAAACCCAGTTTTTTCCGAACCGCTTTTCCACGTTGTCCTAGGGTTATGCCTAGGCAGCTCCCCGGGGGAGGCACCGCTGTCGTGGAAAATTGCGGCACTTGGCGGGCCCGCACATCGTGCGGGCCTGGCTATATGTCCGGGCCGTTGGTGCCAGCGCAGGTGATTCATGGCGCTGGCACGGCGGTGCAAACGTGACCGGTGTGCTTCATGCGTGAAGGGCACACCGGGTTTAATGTCTTACGCAATCCATCCGAAGGAGCGTTCATGCTGTTTGGCAAGCTATTGCCGCGCGAAGGCAATTTTTTCGAAATGTTCAACCAGCATGCCCAGCGCATCGTGGAAGCAGCGCAAGCCTTCTCTGAATTGGTTGCCAATTACGGGGACGTGGCGCTGCGCGAAAAATTCAACCAGGCCGTCGATGAAGCCGAGCAGGCAGCCGACCGCGTCACCGACGAGGTCAACCGCACCCTGCACCAGACCTTCATCACGCCGCTGGACCGCGAGCACATCCACGGGCTGATCAACACCATGGACGACGTGGCCGACCTGATCCAGGACTGCGCCGACACCATGTTTCTGTACGACGTGCGCGTCATGACCCCCGAAGTCGTGCAACTGACCGAACTGAACATGCGCTGCTGCGAACGGGTGCGTGACGTCGTCAAGCTGCTGCACCGCATCAGCGATGCCAAGACCGCCGAAGCCGCACTCAAGCTGTGCAACGAGATCGATATTGTCGAATCCGATGCCGACCGCGTGCTGCGCTCCGCCATGAGCAAGCTGTTCCGCGAGGAACAGGACATGCGCGAGCTGCTCAAGCTCAAGGTGCTCTACGAGCTGATGGAGTCGGTCACCGACAAGTGCGAAGACGTGGCCAATGTGGTTGAAGGCATCGTCCTCGAAAACTCCTGATTTTTTCCCGCACAAAAAAGAAATTCCTGACCATGGAACCCGTACAAGCTGCCCTGTGGGTGGTGATCCTGCTGGTGGCAATGGCCTTGGTGTTCGACTTCATGAACGGGTTTCATGACGCCGCCAACTCGATTGCCACCGTCGTCTCCACCGGCGTGCTCAAACCGTCCCATGCGGTGCTTTTTGCCGCATTCTTCAACGTCGCTGCGGTCTTCGTGTTTCACCTCAGCGTGGCCGCCACCGTCGGCAAAGGCATCATCGAGGCCGACATGGTCGGCACCCACGTCGTCTTCGGCGCCCTGGTGGGGGCCATCGTGTGGAACCTCATCACCTGGTACTACGGCATCCCGTCCAGCTCCTCGCACGCCCTGATCGGCGGCCTGGTCGGTGCCGGGCTGGCCAAAGGCGGCTTCAGTGCGCTGATCGCCAGCGGGATTCTGAAGACCGTGGCGTTCATCGTCATCTCGCCGCTGCTGGGCTTTCTGCTCGGCTCGATGATGATGGTCATCGTCGCCTGGATCTTCCGCCGCTCCAGCCCCGGCAATGTCGACGGCCTGTTCCGCAAACTGCAACTGGTTTCCGCCGGGGCCTACTCCCTGGGCCACGGGGGCAACGATGCGCAGAAGACCATCGGCATCATCTGGCTGCTGCTGATCGCCACGGGCTATGCCTCCGTCAGCGACGGCGTGCCGCCGACCTGGGTCATCGTCAGCTGCTACGCCGCCATTGGCTGCGGCACCATGTTCGGCGGCTGGCGCATCGTGAAGACCATGGGCCAGAAGATCACCAAGCTCAAGCCCGTGGGCGGCTTCTGCGCCGAATCGGGCGGGGCCATCACCCTGTTCGTTGCCACCGTCCTGGGCGTACCGGTATCGACCACGCACACCATCACCGGGGCCATCGTCGGCGTCGGCTCCACCCAGCGGGCCAGCGCCGTACGCTGGGGCGTGGCAGGCAACATCATCTGGGCCTGGTTCCTGACGATTCCGGCCAGTGCCCTGGTCGCTGCCGTGGCGTACTGGATCAGCCTGCAACTTTATTGAAAAAGAAGCTGCTTGCGCTTTCAACATAAGGATTTCAGGTTGTTTTCATTCTGGAATCCTTGCAAATCAAACGCAAGCAGCTCTCTTTTTATCCTCAAATCGGTTTTCTTATTTTCTGTATAATCACGCGCTTTCGGCGTGTCGCTGGCCGGGTGGCCATGTCGCGTGTCTCAAACGTCGTGAAAAATCAACTGCAGTGCAACTGCAACCACCCGAAGGAATAACCATGGTCGTCATTCGACTCTCCCGCAGCGGCTCCAAGGCCCGTCCGTTCTTCAACATCGTTGCTGCCGACAAGCGCGTGCGTCGCGACGGCGCCTTCATCGAGCGTCTGGGCTTCTACAACCCCAACGCCCGCGGCGCTGAAGAAGGCCTGCGCCTGGCGCTGGATCGCGTGGCTTACTGGAAGAGCGTCGGCGCCCAGGCGTCGGACACTGCCGAGCGCCTGATCAAGCAAGCTGCTGCCAAGGTCGCTGCCTAAACTGCGCTGCTGCCGCAAGCCAGGCTCCGTTAGCATGTCTGACGGAGCCTTTTTTTATCGATTCCATTGTTTCCGACCATGCACGAGTTGCCCCTGCTACCTGCCACCGACCTGCCCAGCGATGCCATCGAAGTCGGGCGCATCGCCGATGCCTGGGGCGTCAAAGGCTGGTTCAAAGTCATCGCCTTCAGCGCCGATCCGCAAGCCCTGATGGCGGCCCCGCAATGGTTCTTGCTGCCAGCAGAAAAAGGCGCAAAAACCTTCGCCGGCACCGTCGCGCTGCCCGTCAAGCAAATCCGCTGGCATGGCGATGGGCTGGTGGCCACCAGCCCGGAAGTGGCCAGCCGCAATCAGGCCGAAGCGCTGCGCGGCGCCCGCATCTTTGTGGCCCGCGAACACTTTCCCCAGGCGGAAGATGGCGAGTATTACTGGATCGACCTGCTGGGCCTGCAGGTGCGCAACCGCGAAGGCGTCGCCCTGGGCGTGGTGAAAGACCTGCTGGCCACCGGCCCGCAAACCGTGCTGGTGCTGGAGCAGGAAGTGGACGGCAAGCCCGTGGAACGCATGATTCCCTTCGTCGATGCCTACATCGACAGCGTCGATCTGCCCGGCAAGACCATCGTCGCCGACTGGCAGCCCGATTACTAACGTCACATTCCCGGCCCGGCCATGCGCTTTGACATCCTGACCCTGTTTCCGCAGATGTTCGCCCCGTTCCTGGACAACGGGGTCACGCGCCGCGCCTTTGCCAGCGGCCAGGTGCAGGTGCGGCTGTGGAACCCGCGTGACTTTGCCGAAGGCAACTACCGCCGCGTCGATGACCGCCCCTTCGGCGGCGGCCCCGGCATGGTCATGCTGGCCGAGCCCTTGCAGCGCTGCCTGGACGCCGCCCGGCAAGACCGGGCGCAGGCGGGCGAGACGGCTGCCGCCCCGGTGGTGCTGTTCTCCCCCATCGGCGCGGTGTTGCACCACGCTGCCGTGGCGCAGTGGGCCGAGAGTGCCGGGGCGATTTTGCTGTGCGGGCGCTACGAGGGCATGGATCAGCGCTTTATCGACGCCAACATCACGCACCAGATCAGCCTGGGCGATTTCGTCCTGTCCGGCGGCGAACTGGCCGCGCTGGTGCTGCTCGATGCGGTCACGCGCCTGCAGCCCGGGGTGTTGCACGATGCCGGCAGTTTTCAGCAGGACAGCTTCAACCCGGCGCTGGACGGCCTGCTGGACTGCCCGCACTACACCCGCCCCGAAGTCTGGCAGGGCCAGTGCGTGCCGGCAGCCCTGCTATCGGGCCACCATGCACAGATCGAACGCTGGCGGCGCGAACAAAGCCTGCTGCTGACAGCCCGCCAGCGGCCGGAGCTGTTGCAGCAGGCCCGCAGCCAGGGGCGCTTGACGGCGCAGGACGAAGCGTTTCTGCGCACCCAGGCGGTCAGCCCACCCGTATCAGCAGAGTAGTTGCCGACAAAATCCCGCATGGTTATAATCGCGGGTTCTTTGATCCTCTATCCGGCCGCTGGATTTCTGGTTTTTACCGTTCCAGCCTATGGCGCCAATCCCGGCGCTTGCCAATTTCGGCGCGGTTACGATCAATGTGGATGAACCATGAATCTGCTGCAAACCCTTGAGCAAGAAGAAATTGCTCGTTTGAACAAAGAAATCCCCGACTTCAACCCCGGCGACACCGTGATCGTCAGCGTGAACGTGGTCGAAGGCAGCCGCAAGCGCGTCCAGGCCTACGAAGGCGTGGTGATCGCCAAGCGCAACCGTGGCCTGAACAGCGGCTTCATCGTGCGCAAGATCTCCAACGGCGAAGGCGTGGAACGTACCTTCCAGACCTACTCGCCCCTGATCGCCAAAATCGAAGTCAAGCGCCGTGGCGACGTGCGCCGTGCCAAGCTGTACTACCTGCGCGGCCTGACCGGCAAGAAAGCCCGTATCAAGGAAAAGCTGCCCCAGCGCGTGGCCAAGGCCGCTGCTGTCGAAGCCCCGGCCGCTGCCGAGTAAGCATCCGCCCTACCGGATGGGGCGGGCGCAACCGGCCAAAAGCCGCTACAGTTTTGCTGTGGCGGCTTTTTTGTTTTAGTGCATGTCTTCTTCGTCCCAATGCTTTTCGCGCCCGGTGGGTATCCCCACGTTCGATCCCCGGCAAGTGCCGATTTACGGGTGCGATGTCCATTTGCCAGCGGTGTCGGCACAGGCCCAGACCGAGCAGGCCGTGCGCCAGCGCTTTGCCCGGCCTCCCGCCTGGCAGCCCGAACTGCGCGGCGAACCGGCATTTACCCAGCGCCCCATGGCCGCTGCGGCGGTGCTTTTGCCTTTGGTGCAGCGGCAGGAGGGACTGACCGTGCTGCTGACCCAGCGCAGCGAACAGCTCTCCAGCCATTCCGGCCAGGTCGCTTTTCCCGGCGGGCGCACCGACCCTGAAGACCAGGATGCGGTGGCCACCGCCTTGCGGGAGGCGTGGGAGGAAGTCGGGCTGGCCCCGCAGCATGCCCAAGTGCTGGGCAGCTTGCCGGTGTATACCACCGGCTCGGCGTACAACGTCACCCCGGTGGTGGCACTGGTACCGCCGCAGCCGCTGGTGCCCAATCCGCAGGAAGTCGCCCAGGTGTTTGAAGTGCCGCTGGCCTTCATCCTGAACCCGGCCAACCACCGGCGCCATCGCCTGTTCTGGCAGGGGCGCGAGCGCGAATGGTTTTCCATGCCCTACCACGACCCCCAGGGGGCGGAACGCTTCATCTGGGGCGCAACGGCAGGCATGTTGCGCAATTTCTACCGCTTCATGGCGGCATAAGGGCGTGTTCACGCTCTGAGGGCAGTCTGGCAGCAGCAGCGCCCGCTATGATCGGCGCATGAGTTTTTTTGCCATCCTGTTTGCCCTGATGCTGGAGCAGGCCCGTCCCCTGCAACGCGACAACCCCGCCCACCAAGGGCTGAAAGCCTGGGCCGTCTCCGTGCGTCGCTCGCTGGACGATGGCGGGCAGGGGGTTTCGCCCTGGCTGGCGCTGGGGGTAGCCTTGGTCGTGCCGGGACTGTTTGCCAGCGTGGTGTACTGGGGACTGCTGTCCGGCCTGGGCTGGCCCCTGGCCTTGCTGTGGAACGTCGCCGTGCTGTACCTGACGCTGGGTTTTCGCCAGTTCAGCCACCATTTCACCGCCATCCGGGATGCGCTCTCCGAAGGGGACCTGCCTGCAGCCCGCAGCGCCTTTGCCCACTGGTGCCAGCGGGACGTTGCCGATCTGTCCGAGCAGGCGCTGCTGGGCCAGGTCATGGCGCATTCGGTGGTGCAGGCGCACCGCCATGTTTTTGGCGTGTTCTTCTGGTTCACGGTGCTGATGCTGCTGGGCCTGGGGCCGGCTGGCGCGGTGCTGTACCGCACGGCAGAGTATCTGGGGCGCGATTGGTCGGCCCAGCCCGGCCCCGGGGTGCAACCGGCCAGCGCCCCGTTGCAGGCAGCCGCCCAGCGTGTCTGGCAAGCCTGGGATTGGCTGCCGGCGCGGCTCACCGGCATCGGGTTTGCCGTGGTCGGCAGCTTCGAGGACACCATTGCCGGCTGGCGCAGCTACGCCGAACACACCCCGGACGACAGCGACGGGGTGATCGTGGCGGCCACTGCCGGGGCGCTGAATGTGAACCTGGGCCCCTACGGCATGGCCAATGGCACGGCGCCGCAGTTCCAGCACCTGTACAGCCTGGTGGGGCTGGTCTGGCGCCTGGTAGCGGTCTGGCTGTTGCTTCTGGCGCTGCTGACCCTGGGACGTTTACTCGGGTAATCTTGACGTTCGTCAAGAAAATTAATGAATCAGTGGGCGTCATGCAACAATTTGTTTGCGCAGCGGCAAAACCTTCTAGCATGCGCGGCTGACAAGCGCAGTGGTCACAGCGGTTCGCGCTGACTGGATGCGCCGAGGGCCATGAACCGGCTCTTACAGCTTTGTGGTTTGCCATGCCTACTCCTTCTGACCGCCCGTCCCGGCAGTTTCCCTCTCCTGCACCTGTGCAGCGTCGGCAAGACCCCTCTTTGGGGGGGCAGACAGCCGCCGCGTCTGCCCAGGGCTACGATTTCCCGGCCGATGCCTTGCTCATGTCCACCACGGACAGGCAGGGGCGCATCACCCACTGCAACGAGGCCTTCGAGGAGGTCAGCGGCTTCAGCAAGGCCGAACTGATGGGCCAGCCGCACAACATCGTGCGCCACCCGGACGTGCCGTCGGAGATTTTCAAAGACCTGTGGGCCACCATCGGCCACGGCCGCATCTGGCAGGGCACGGTGAAGAATGCCCGCAAAGGCGGCGGCTATTACTGGGTGCGGGCCTACGTCACGCCGGTGATGCAGGGCAACAAGCCGATCGGCTACATGTCGGTGCGGGCCAAACCCAGCGCCCAGGAAATCGCCGAGGCCGAGCAGCTGTATGCCCGCATCCTGGCCGAGCGGGCCAGGCCACGGCCAGGTTTCGAACTGCATGGCGGGCGCGTGCGGGTGTATGGCTGGCGCAATCTCCTGGGCAAATTCCAGCGCCTGAGCCTGACGCAGCGCCAGGCCGGGCTGCAAGTGCCGCTGGTGGTGCTGGCCCTGCTGTTTCCCGCCCTGGGCTGGACGGCCCCGTGGCAACTGGCGCTGCTGGCGGTGCTGCTGCTGGCCTGGTCGGCGCTGGCCCTGGGCTGCCTGCATATGCGGGTGACGCGGCCCCTGGGCGCGATTCAGAACCTGGTTTCGGACATTGCCAGCGGCCAGTTGTCCGGCAATTTGCCGCCGCCCCTATCGCCCCATCCGCTGGGGCTGCTGCTGGAGCGCATCAAGCAGATCCACATCAACCTGCGGGCGGTGATCGGCGATGCCAAGCATGAGATCGACGGCTTCAACGCCGTGGCCCGCGAACTGACCCAGGGGGCGGTGCATTTGTCCAGCTGTACCGACCGCCAGGCCCAGGACTTGCAGGAAACCGCTGCTGCCATGGAGCAGATGGCCCAGACCGTGGCGCACAGCCAGCAGGCCACCGAGCAAATCCGGCGCGAAACGGAACACAGCGCCCGCCTGACCGCCGAAAGCGAAAGCGCCATGCAGCAGGCCCAGACGCTGGTGCAGCAGTTGCAGCAATCGTCGCAGCAGATGGGGCAGATCATCTCCACCATCGAAAGCATCGCGTTCCAGACCAACATCCTGGCGCTGAATGCCGCCGTGGAAGCCGCCCGTGCCGGGGAGCAGGGCCGGGGCTTTGCCGTGGTGGCTTCGGAAGTGCGCAATCTGGCGCAGAACAGCGCCAAGGCGGCGGGGGAAATCCGCCAACTGATCGCCGGCTCCACCGAGCAGATCGGCCGCAGCGCCGCGCAAATGCAGTCGGCCAGCCAATCCATGGGCCAGTCGGTGCAGGCCGTGCAGCAGGTGCGCCAGGAAATGCAGGGGATGCTGACCACCATGACCGAGCAAAGCGCGGGCATCGCCCAGGTGAACGTGGCGCTGGCCGATCTGGACCACGTCACCCAGGACAACGCCCGCATGGCGCATGAATATGCCCAGTCTGCCGAGCGCATGGACGGCAGCACCGGCGTGCTGCGGCGCACGCTGGATGTGTTCCGCTTTTGATAGCTTTTACCGCTGACAAATAAAAGATTTCAAGGATAAAACACCTTGAAATCAATAGTTGACAGGCGCTGCCAGCTCCTGAAAAAACTCCGCATACAGCCGGTGGCGCTGGGCGCTGATGCTGTGGCCCACTTCGGCCAGCACGGCGCAGCCCGGCTCGTGCAGGTGGGTGCAGTTGTAGAACTTGCAGCCCTGGGCGTGCTGGCCGATGTCCGGCATGTGGTGCGCCAGCGCCGTCGGCGCAATGTGGCGCAGGCCGAATTCCTGAAAGCCGGGCGAGTCGATCAGCGCCGTGCGCCGCGCGGCATCCAGCCAGTACCAGGTGGTGGTCGTCGTTGTGTGGCGGCCCGAATTGAGCGCCTGGGAGATTTCCCCCGTCGCCGCCTGCGCCTGGGGGATCAGCAGGTTGATCAGCGTGCTTTTGCCCGAACCGGACGGCCCCAGCACCAGGGTGGCCTTGTCGGCCAGCACATCGCGCAGCAGGGCCGCTTGCTCTGCGCCGGGCCGGGCCAGATTCAGCCCCAGCACGCGATAGTGCGGCTGCCCAGCCTCGTCGGCGATGGCGCGGTAGGCCGCCAGCCGCTCCCACGCCTGGGCGAAGGGCTGGGCCAGATCGCTTTTGTTCAGGGCGACGATGGGGGCAATGCCCGCATCTTCCGCAGCAATCAGGGCGCGGGCCAGCTGGCTTTCGGAGAACACCGGCTCGGCCGCGATCAGGATCAGCACCTGGTCGATGTTGGCGGCAAAGGATTTGGTGCGGATTTCATCCTGGCGGTAGAGCAGGTTGCGCCGGGGCTGCACCTGTTCGATGCTGCCTTCCTCGCCCTGGCCCGGCGGGGCGGGCAGCCACAGCACCTGATCGCCGACCACGGCCTGGTTCTTCTTGCCGCGCGGGTGGCAGATGCGGCGGCTGCCATCGGCGCTTTCCACCACGCAGTGGCGGCCGTGGCTGCCGACGATCAGGCCGCTTTCCAGCGCGGCATTCGGCACAGGGGTCGGGGCGCGGTACTTGCGGCTCATGCGGCGCTTTCCAGACGGCCAGCTTGATGCAACTGCCCCAGCCGCTCCACCGCCGGCGGGTGCGAGTAGTAGAAGCGAGCGTACAGCGGGTCGGGCGTGAGGGTGGCGGCGTTGTCCTCGTACAGCTTGAGCAGGGCGCTGGCCAGGGCCGCGGGCTGCGCCTGGGCGGCGGCGTAGGCATCGGCCTGAAATTCGTCGCGGCGCGAGAAATGGGCAGACAGCGGCCCCAGCCAGAAGCTGAACACCGGCACCACCAGCATGAACAGCAGCAGCGCCACGCCCTGCATCGGCACACTGTCGCCGGGGGCCAGCATGGCGCTGCTGGCGCCCAGGGCCAGATCGAGGGTGGGCGCCACGCCCAGGCCGGTGTAGAACCACGGCTGCTGGCTGACCCAGCCCAGCAAGGCCAGCCCGCCCAGGCTGATGGCAAACATGACCACCATGCGTTTGGCGATGTGCCGGTGCCTGAAGTGGCCCAGCTCGTGCGCCAGCACGGCTTCCACCTCGTCGACATCGAGTTTTTTCAGCAAGGTGTCGTAGAACACCACGCGCTTGGCGTTGCCCAGGCCGGTGAAATAGGCGTTGGCGTGGGCCGAGCGGCGGCTGCCGTCCATCACGAACAAGCCCTTGGCGGCAAAGCCGCAGCGCTGCATCAGGGCGGTGACGCGCTCTTTCAGGGCAGCATCTTCCAGCGGCTGGAACTGGTTGAACAGCGGCGCGATGAAGGTCGGAAAAATCCACATCAGCAACAGCTGAAAGCCCGTCCACAGCCCCCAGGCCCACAGCCACCACAGGCTGCCTGCGGCCTGCATCAACCACAGCACGGCGGCCACCAGCGGCAGGCCGATGGCAGCGGCCAGCAGCGTGCTTTTGAGCAGATCGCCCAGCCACAGGCCCGGCGTACTCTGGTTGAAGCCGAAGCGTTGTTCGACCACGAAGGTCTGGTAGGCGGAAAACGGCAGCTCCAGCAGGCCGGAGATCAGCGCAAACGCCGCCACCAGCGCCACCTGCTGCCCCAGCCCCGGCCCCATCCAGGCCAGCAGGCCCTGGTGCAGCGCATCCAGGCCGCCCAGCAGTGTCCAGCCCAGCAACAGCACCGCGCCCCAGGCCAGTTGCAGCAGGGCCACTTGCGCCTTGGCCAGGGTGTAATCGGCGGCTTTCTGGTGGGCGACCAGAGGGATTTTTTCCGCAAACGCGGCAGGCACGGCGCTGCGGTGCCGTGCCACATGGCGCACCTGGCGGGTAAGCAGGCCCACCTGCGCAAGCAGTTGCAGCGCCAGGGCGCAGGCAAAGGCGGCGGTGAGGAAAAAACTGGGGGAAAAAAGACTGGCAGACGGCATGTGGCGCGAGTGTAGGCGACAATTTGCCGATGCTCCTGCCCACCGCCAGCGAAACCCCGGCCGCCGTTGCCCTGCCCGATCTGCCCAAATCCGACCTGAATCTGGTCTGGCTCGATTGCGAAATGACGGGGCTGAACCCGGCCACCGAGCGCATCATCGAAATCGCCGTGATCGTGACCGACGCCAACCTGCAAGTGCGCGTGCCCGGCCCGGTGCTGGTCATCCACCAAAGCGACGCCCTGCTGGACGCCATGGACGCCTGGAACAAGGGCACGCACGGCCGCAGCGGCCTGATCGAGCGCGTGAAAGCCTCCACCCTGACCGAGGAAGACGCACAAGAGCAACTGCTCACTTTCCTGCGCCGCTACGTGCCCAAGGGCAAAGTGCCGCTGTGCGGCAACAGCATCGGGCAGGATCGGCGCTTTCTGGCCCTCTACATGCCCAAGCTGGAAGCCTATCTGCACTACCGCAACGTGGACGTCAGCACCCTGAAGGAGCTGGCCCGGCGCTGGAAGCCCGAAGTGGTGAAATCCTTCAAGAAGGCCCAGCGCCACACCGCCCTGGCCGACGTGCTGGAATCCATCGACGAATTGCAGCACTACCGCCGGCATTTTCTGGCGCTATGAGAACGTGTTTACAACACGTTCTGACAAAAAACAACAAACGGGCTATAATCGTGGGCTTGCCTGATCAGGACTAACCCTAGGGCAAGTTTGCCGCATCTTCCCATCACACACACCGGGCAAGTTCGTGCCAAGGCCGTTTCCATGAAGCCGCCAGCACCAGGACGCCAAAGGCCCACCGCGATGCCGCTGCACCCTGCAGCCCCACGCATCGGACGGAACTGTTTGACGGTGGATGTTTCCCCGTAACCGTTCAAAACGCAGCCATTTCCTTTTTTACGTCCACTGCCGTGCAGTGGCGTGGCCGCGTTGTTGTTTGCATCACTATGAATACTCAAAATCAAGAGCAGAGCCTGCAGGCTGCTGCTGACGTGGCCGTGTCCATCTCCGTACAAGAAACCGTTCAGGAAACGGCGCAGGAAACCCTGCAGGACGTGCAGGAACAAGGCCCCAACCCGTTTACAGCCCTGGGCCTGGACGCCGCCCTGGTGCGTGCCGTGACCGACCTGGGCTACACCCAGCCGACCGAAGTGCAGGCCAAGGCCATCCCCCTGGCCATGGGCACGGGCAATGCCGACGAAGCCAGCATCGACCTGATGGTGTCCAGCCAGACCGGCTCGGGCAAGACCGCCGCCTTCCTGCTGCCCGTACTCAATACCCTGATTGCGCAAAAGGCCATCGAGGCCGCTGCCGAGCAGGCCGAGTTCGAGCGCCAGCGTGCCGAAGCCGCCGCCAGCGGCGAACCGGCCCCGAAACGCGCCAAGCGCAAAAACCCCATGCAGACGCGCAACTTCAAGGCTGCCGTGCCCGGCGCCCTGGTGCTGTGCCCCACGCGCGAGCTGGCCCAGCAGGTGGCGCACGACGCCATCGAGCTGGTCAAGCATTGCAAGGGCCTGCGCATTGCCAACGTGGTGGGCGGCATGCCCTACCAGATGCAGATCGCCAAGTTGCAAAACGCCGATCTGGTCGTGGCCACGCCGGGCCGCCTGCTGGACTTGCAGCGCTCCATGCAGATCAAGCTGGACAAGGTGCAGTTCCTGGTGGTCGACGAGGCCGACCGCATGCTCGACCTGGGCTTTGCCGACGATCTGGAAGAAATCCACCAGATGACCGCCCAGCGCAAGCAGACCATGATGTTCAGCGCCACCTTCGCCGCACGCATCCAGCAGCTGGCCCTGCGCGTGATGCACGAAGGCGGTGCCAACGTGCAGAAAATCACCATCGCCACGCCCCAGCAAAAGCACGACAACATCCAGCAGAAGCTGCACTGGGCCGACAACGCCCAGCACAAGCGCAAGCTGCTGGACCACTGGCTGCGCGACACCACCATCAACCAGGCCATCGTGTTCGCCTCCACCCAGGTCGAATGCGACGGGCTGGCGCAGGATCTGGCCGAAGCCGGCTTCTCCGCCGCCGCCCTGCACGGCGCACTCAGCCAGGGGCTGCGCAACCGTCGCCTGCGGGCGCTGCGCGAAGGGCAGATTCAAATCCTGGTGGCGACCGACGTGGCCGCACGCGGCATCGACGTGCCCACCATCACCCACGTCTTCAACTACGGCCTGCCCATGAAGGCCGAGGACTACACCCACCGCATCGGCCGCACGGGCCGCGCCGGGCGCGAAGGCATGGCCGTGACCTTTGCCGAATTCCGCGACCGCCGCCGCGTGTTCGACATCGAAGGCTTTACCCGCCAGCAATTCAAGCCGGAAACGATCGAAGGCTTGGAACCACAGCAGCGCATGCCCAGCGCCAACGAAGGCCGCCGTGGCGGCCCGGGCCGGGGCGGCGACCGCTTCGGCGGTGAATCGCGGGGCCGTGGCGGCTTCGGTAACGGCAGCAGCAACGGCTATGGCCGCAAGAGCGGCTTCGGCGGTGGCTTTGGCGGCAGCGAACGCCCCCGCTTTGGCGAGCAGCGCCGTGACGAACGCCGCGACTTTGGCGGCGAGCGCCGTGATTTCGGCGCTGAACGCCGCAGCTTCGGCGACCGTCCGCCGCAACAACGCGAGGGCGGCGAGCGCAGCGGCTTCGGCGGCGGCGCAGGCCGTGGCTTTGCCCCGCGCCGCGAGGGCGAGGGTTTCGGCGGTGGCCGCGACTTCGCCCAGCGCGAATTTGCGCCGCGCCGTGACGGCGAAGGCTTTGCCGGCCGGGGCAAGCCCTTTGGCGAACGCAGCGAAGGCCGCCGTTTTGACGGCGAGCGCCGTGGCGGCGGCTTCGGTGGCGGCAAACCCGCCGGCAAGCCCTACGAGCCGCGTGGCGGCAAGCGCTTTGTGCGCGAACATTAAGCACGTGTTTACGCGCTGAAAAAACCGGCCTTTCGAGGCCGGTTTTTTTGCGCTGTTTTTCTATTTCAATAGCTGTTACCGCTTTAATTACAATGATTTCAGATAGAAAACCATCTGAAATCGTTTGAATACCTGCGAAAGCAGCTATTCTTTAAAAAGAACCTCAAGCATCCGCCCGCCCCCACCACTGGTTGCCGAACTGGCCCTGCAACCAGGCCACGAACAGCTTGACCTTGGTCGGCACCAGGCGCGGCGAGGGGAAGACGGCGTGGACTTCCTGCTGGGGCAAGGCCCAGTCGTCCAGCACGCTCACCACCTGCCCGGCGTGCAGCGCCTTGTGCGCCACGTAGCGCGGCAGGGCGGCGATGCCGAAGCCTTCGCGGGCAGCGGCCAGCAGCATGGACAGGTTGTTCGAGCGCAGCCGCCCGCGCACCGTGACGCTGGCCTGCCGCCCGTCCACGCCCTGCAATTGCCAGCGCTCGTCGCCCTGCACCGAGCTGTAGATCAGCACATCGTGCCGCGCCAGCTCTTCCGGCAGCACGGGCCGCCCGTGCGCCTGCACGTAGCCGGGCGCAGCCACCAGCACCCAGGGGTTCAGGCCCAGGTAGGCCGCGCCCAGGCTGGAATCGGCCAGCTTGCCCAGGCGCACGGCCACGTCCACGCCCTGCTCGATCAGGTTCACGTAGCGGTCGTCGCAATGCAGCTCGATGTGCAGTTCGGGGTTGATGCGCATGAACTCCATCACCAGCGGCGCCATGACGCGCCGCCCGAAGGCCACCGAGGTGTTGATGCGCAAACTGCCCTGCGCCTGCGTTTGCAGCAGGGCGGCGACGGAGCTGGCCTCGTCTGCGTGCAGGCAGATCAGGCGGCATTTTTCGTAATAGAGCAGGCCGATTTCGGTGGGCGTGACGCCGTGCGTGGTGCGGTGCAGCAGGCGGGCGCCCAGTTGCTGCTCCATACGGTTGATCTGCTTGGTGGCAGCGGGCTGGCCGATGCCGATTTCTGCCGCCGCCTTGCTGAACGAGCCGAGATCGACGATGCGCACAAAGAGGCGGATATCCTGTATACGTTCCATAAGCAGCATTCCACCATGGAATAAGCATCATGCGCAAGGCGGGACTTCCAGAAAGAAGGTGTCGCTTTCATCATTGCAGCCAACACATAACCACTGTCCAAGGAGTAATAACAATGGCAAAGATGAAGGCTGCAATGGCCGCTGTGCTGATCATGGAAAAGGAAGGCATCACCCAGGCCTTCGGCGTGCCCGGCGCGGCCATCAACCCGCTGTACGCCCAGCTCAAGGAGCGCGGCACCATCGCCCACATCCTGGCCCGCCACGTGGAAGGCGCATCGCACATGGCCGAAGGCTATACCCGCGCCAGGCCGGGCAACATCGGCGTGTGCCTGGGCACCTCCGGCCCGGCGGGCACGGACATGATTACCGGCCTGTATTCGGCCCAGGGCGATTCGATTCCCATCCTGTGCATCACCGGGCAGGCGCCTGTGGCCCGCCTGCACAAGGAAGATTTTCAGGCCGTGGACATCGCCACCATCGCCAAGCCGGTGACCAAATGGGCCGTCACGGTGCTGGAGGCAGCGCAGATTCCCGGCGTGTTCCAGCAGGCGTTTCACCTGATGCGCTCGGGCCGCCCCGGCCCGGTGCTGATCGACCTGCCGTTCGACGTGCAGCAGACCGAGATCGAGTTCGACATCGACACCTACGAACCCCTGCCCATCCACCGCCCCCAGGCCACGCGCAAGCAGGTGGAAAAGGCGCTGGACATGCTCGCCCAGGCCGAGCGCCCGCTGATCGTCGCTGGCGGCGGCATCATCAACGCCGATGCCGACAAGCTGCTGGTGGAGTTTGCCGAAATCACCGGCATCCCTGTCATCCCCACGCTGATGGGCTGGGGCAGCATCCCCGACGACCACCCGTTGATGGCAGGCATGTGCGGCCTGCAAACCAGCCACCGCTACGGCAACGCCACCATGCTGGCCAGCGACTTCGTCATCGGCATCGGCAACCGCTGGGCCAACCGCCACACCGGTTCCACCCAGGTGTATTGCGCCGGGCGCAAGTTCATCCACATCGACATCGAACCGACGCAGATCGGCCGCGTGTTTGCGCCGGACTACGGCATCGTCTCCGACGCCGGGGCTGCCTTGGCCCTGCTGGTGGAAGTGGCGCGTGAACGTAAAGCCGCCGGGCAACTGCCTTGCCGCAAGGCCTGGGCTGCCGAGTGCCTGGAGCGCAAGACCTCCACCGACTACCTGCGCAAGACCAATTTCGACGCCGTGCCGATGAAGCCCCAGCGCGTCTACCAGTGCATGAACAACGCCTTTGGCCGCGACACCACCTACGTCACCACTATCGGCCTGAGCCAGATCGCCGCCGCGCAGTTCCTGCACGTCTACCACCCGCGCCACTGGATCAACTGCGGTCAGGCCGGCCCGCTGGGCTGGACGGTGCCCGCCGCCCTGGGCGTGTGTGCCGCCGACCCCGAGCGCCAGGTCGTGGCCCTGTCCGGCGACTACGACTTCCAGTTCATGATCGAGGAGCTGGCCGCCGGTGCCCAGTTCAAGCTGCCCTACATCCACGTGGTGGTGAACAACAGCTACCTGGGCCTGATCCGGCAGGCGCAGCGCGGCTTCTCGATGGACTACTGCGTGCAGCTGGGCTTCGACAACGTGAACCCCGATGAAAATCTGCCCCAGGGCTACGGCGTCGATCACGTCAAGGTGGTCGAAGGGCTGGGCTGCAAGGCCATCCGCGTGCAGCGCCAGGAGGAAATGGCCCCGGCCATCGAACAGGCCCGCGCGTGGATGCAGGAATACCGCGTGCCGGTGGTGATCGAGGTGATCCTGGAGCGCGTGACCAACATCGCCATGGGCACCGAGATCGACAACGTCACCGAGTTCGAGGACCTGGCCAGCTCCAGCGCCGACGCGCCCACCGCTCTGGCCGCGAAAATGGCCGAAGCCATGCTCGACTGACTGACTTCCCCCCTATTGCATTGTTTCAAGGAGACTTTTATGCCGCAACTCAGCGCCAACCTCAGCATGTTGTTCACCGAACGGCCTTTTCTGGAGCGCTTTGCCGCTGCCGCCCAGGCCGGGTTCAAGGCGGTGGAATTCATGTTCCCCTACGCCTTCAGCGCCGAAGCCATCCAGGCCGAGCTGCAAAAGCATCAGTTGCAACTGGTGCTGCACAACCTGCCCGCCGGGGACTGGGAGGGCGGCGACCGGGGCATTGCCTGCGACCCGGCCCGCGTGGAGGAATTTCGCGCCGGGGTGGCCCAGGCCATTGCCTACGCCAACGCCCTGGGCGTGCCGCGCCTGAACTGTCTGGCAGGCAAGGCACCGGCCGGCGTGGATACCGCCGTGGTGCGCCAGACCCTGGTGGACAACCTGCGCTTTGCCGCCCAGGCGCTGGAGCAGAACGGCATCCGCCTGCTGGTGGAGATGATCAACACCTTCGACATCCCCGGCTTCTACCTGCACGGCACCAACCAGGCGCTGGCCCTGCTGGACGAAGTGGGCAGCCCCAACCTGCAACTGCAATACGACGTCTACCACATGCAGCGCATGGAGGGCGAGATTGCCGCCACCCTGCAAAAGCAGCTGCCGCGCATCGGCCACGTGCAGATTGCCGACAACCCGGGCCGCAACGAACCGGGCACGGGCGAGATCAACTACGCCTTCCTGTTCCGCCACCTGGACGCCATCGGCTACCAGGGCTGGGTGGGCTGCGAATACAAGCCCGCCGGCCAGACCGAGGACGGCCTGGGCTGGATCAAGGCGCTGACCTGAACCTGAACCGTCCGCATTCACCCGCAAGCAAGCAAAAATTTTTTCATCGATTCAAGGAGACAACACAATGACCGCACCTCTGAACATCGGCTTCATCGGCCTGGGCATCATGGGCACCCCGATGGCGGGCCACCTCATCGCCGGGGGCCACAACCTGGCCGTCTACACCCGTGGCAAGCTGCCGGACACCATCGCCCAGACCAGCGCCAAAGCCTGCGCCAATGCCCGCGAAGTGGCCCAGGCGTCGGACATCATCATCCTCATGGTGCCGGACACGCCGGACGTGGGCAACGTCCTGTTCGGTGACAACGGCCTGGCCGAAGGTTTGAGCGCAGGCAAGGTGGTGATCGACATGTCCTCCATCTCCCCGGTGGAGACCAAGGAATACGCCGCCAGGGTCGAAGCCCTGGGCTGCGACTACCTGGACGCGCCGGTTTCCGGTGGCGACGTGGGCGCGAAGAATGCCACCCTGTCCATCATGTGCGGCGGCAAGCCCGAGGTGTTCGAGCGCGTGCAGCCCGTGCTGGCGCTGCTGGGCAAGAACATCACCCTGGTGGGCGGCACGGGCGACGGCCAGACCTGCAAGGTAGCCAACCAGATCGTCGTGGCGCTGACCATCAACGCCGTGGCCGAAGGGCTGCTGTTTGCCGCCCGCGCCGGGGCCGATCCGGCCAAGGTGCGCCAGGCACTGATGGGCGGACTGGCGACCTCGCGCATCCTGGACATCCTGGGCGAACGCATGATTGCCCGCAACCCCAATCCGGGCTTCCGTATCGCGCTGCACCAGAAGGACTTGAACCTGGCGCTGACCGCCGCCCGCCAGCTGGGCCTGGCGCTGCCCGCCACCAGCACGGCACAGCAATTGTTCAGCGCCTGCATCTCGCACGGCGGCGCGGCCTGGGACCACTCGGCCATGGTGCGGGCGCTGGAAAAGCTCTCCAACTTCGAAATCCAAGCCAAGGAATAAACCACCATGCACACGGCCCCCATCCTGCGCGAAATGTTCGAGGCGGCCATCGCCTCGGCCCAACCCCAACGGTGCGTGCCGCCGCACCTGCCCCGGCCGCAAGACGTGAAGGGCCGTTTGGTCGTGCTGGGGGCGGGCAAGGCCTCGGCGGCCATGGCCCGCGCGGTGGAAGACCACTGGCGCGGCCCCCTGACCGGCCTGGTCGTCACCCGCTACGGCTACGAAGTGGCCTGCCCGCGCATCGAAATCGTGCAGGCCGCCCACCCCGTGCCCGACGCTGCGGGGTTGCAAGCTGCCCAGCGGATGCTGGCGCTGGCCGACAGCCTGACGGCGGACGACGTGGTGCTGTGCCTGATCTCGGGCGGCGGCTCGTCCCTGCTGCCCCTGCCGCTGCCCGGCATCAGCCTGGAAGACAAGCAGGCCATCAACCGCGCCCTGCTCGCCAGCGGCGCCAGCATCGGCGAGATGAACACCGTGCGCCGCCACCTTTCCGCCATCAAGGGCGGGCGGCTGGCGGCAGCCTGCCACCCGGCCCGCGTCATCACCCTGCTGCTGTCGGACGTGCCAGGCGACCACCCGGCGGACATTGCCTCCGGCCCCACCGTGGGCGATGCCAGCACCTGTGCCGACGCGCTGGCCATCGTGCGCCGCTACGGCCTGCAACTGCCCGCCCATGTGCTGGCGGTGCTGGACAGCGGCACGGGCGAATCGGTCAAGCCCGACGACCCGCGCCTGGCCGGGCACGCCACCCACATCGTCGCCGCGCCCCAGCAGGCGCTGGAAGCCGCCGCCCAGGTGGCGCAAGGCCACGGCTTGAGCGCCTACATCCTGAGCGACGCCATCGAGGGCGAAGCCCGCGATGTCGGCAAAGTCCTCGCCGCCCAGGCCCTGCAGGTGGCCGAGCGCGGCCAACCGTTTGCCGCACCGTGCGTCATCCTTTCGGGCGGGGAAACCACCGTCACCCTGCGCGGCCAGGGCCGGGGCGGGCGCAATGTGGAATGCCTGCTCTCCTTTGCCATTGCCACCCGGGGCCACCCGCGCATCCACGCACTGATGGGCGATACCGACGGCGTGGACGGCATGGAGGAAATTGCCGGGGCGCAGATCGCCCCGGACACGCTGGAACGCGCCTTTGCCCTGGGCCTGCACCCCTTGCGCAGCCTGGACGGCAACGACGCACACAGTTTTTTCGAGGCGCTGGGTGCCAGCGTCGTCACCGGCCCGACGCTGACCAATGTGAACGACTTTCGCGCCATCCTCATCACCGCCTGACTTTCATTCATCGCCATCGATGGCCCCTTAAGGAGCACCACCATGCACCGTTCTCGCCGCGCCAAAATCGTCGCCACCCTGGGGCCTGCCAGCTCCAGCCAGGACATGATCCGCACCCTGTTCACCGCCGGGGTGGACGTGTTCCGCATGAACTTCAGCCACGGCAGCCATGCCGACCACGCCGAGCGCTTTGCCGCCGTGCGGGCGGTGGAGCAGGAGTTCGCCCGCCCCATCGGCATCCTGGCCGACCTGCAAGGCCCCAAGCTGCGCGTGGGCCGCTTTGCCGACGGCCCGATTGTTCTGGCGCAAGGCGCAGCCTTCCGCTTCGACCTGGATCCCGCCCTGGGCACCGCACAGCGCGTGCAACTGCCGCACCCGGAAATTTTTGCCGCCCTCGTCCCCGGTGCCGAACTGCTGCTGGACGACGGCAAGCTGCGCGTGCGTGTCGAGCGCTGCGACGCCCAATCGGCCGACGTGACCGTGCTGGTCGGCGGCAAGCTGTCCGAGCGCAAGGGCGTGAACGTGCCCGGCGTGGTGCTGCCGATTTCGGCGCTGACGGCCAAAGACCGTGCCGACCTGGACACCGCCCTGAAGCTGGGCGCGGACTGGATTGCCCTGTCCTTCGTGCAGCGCCCCGAAGACATCCACGAAGCCCGCCAGCTCATCCAGGGCCGCGCCGGCATCCTGGCCAAGCTGGAAAAGCCCGCCGCCATCGACCGGCTGGAAGAAATCATCGCCGCAGCGGACGCCATCATGGTCGCCCGGGGCGATCTGGGCGTGGAACTGCCTGCGGAGCAGGTGCCCGCCATCCAGAAGCGCATCGTCAAGCTCTGCCGCAAGCTGGGCAAGCCGGTGATCGTCGCCACGCAGATGCTGGAATCCATGATCGAAAGCCCCGTGCCCACCCGCGCCGAAGCCTCCGACGTGGCCACCGCCATCTACGACGGCGCGGATGCTGTCATGCTCTCGGCGGAATCGGCCGCCGGCAAATACCCGGTGGAAGCGGTGACGATGATGAACCGCATCATCGAAGGCACCGAGGCCGACGCGCAGTACCGCCAGTTGCTGGACGCCTCGCACACCGCCGCCGACAGCGCCGCCACGGCCGACGCCACCGCCGCCATCTGCTGCGCCATGCGCCGCGCCGCCACCTTGCTCAAGGCGCAGGCCATCTGCTGCTTCACCACCTCGGGCCACACCAGCCTGCGTGCTGCGCGGGAACGCCCCAGCGCCCCCATCCTCAGCCTGTCGCCCGAACTGCAAGTGGCCCGCAAGCTGGCCCTGGCCTGGGGCGTACACAGCGTCCATGCGCCCAATATCGTCCATGCCGAATCCCTGGCCCCCGAAGCCTGCCAGGTGGCCCGGGAACAGGGCTTTGCCGCCCCGGGCGGCTCCATCGTCATCCTGGCCGGGATGCCCTTCGGGCAAAGCGGGACGACCAACATGCTGCGCATTGCCGTGGTGGAGTAACAGCATCAAAAAAAGAAGCTTCTACCGATTGCTATTCAAAGGATTCAGATATTTTTGTATATGAAATCATTTGAATACCAGCGGTAGAAGCTCCTTTATAAGTAGCTAAAACAGATTCTAGCGTTTTAGAACTTGTACCCCGCCTGCAAAGTCCCCGTCACCCCTTCCTTCTGCCCAAAGTAGCCCTGCACGCCCACGCCCAGCGTCAGCGCCTTGTTTTTCAGCGGGCGCACGTTCAGCCCCAGTTCCACCAGACCGCTGTCGCCCTTCATGCTAGGCGCGTCGATTGGCACGCCGTTGGTCGTGGCGCGGGCCTTGCCATCCAGTTCGTTTTCGTAGCCTGCACCCACATAGGCGCTGACCGTTGCGTTCAGCCCCTTCGTCAGACGGGCACCCAGGCGCACGCGCTGCGAGGTCACGGCGTCGAAGGCCACCGTTTCGCCGGTGGACAGTTTTACCGTGTCGCCGCTCTGGCGCTGCCAGACGTAGTGGGCATAGGTGTCCAGCCCCAGGCTGTCGCTCAAGGCCCAGACCTTGCCCGCGCCGATGTGCGAGCCGACGTAGTGGGTCTTGCTGTCGTAGCTGCCCAGGGCGTTGGAGCGGTAATCCTGCTCCGCACGGCCAGCACGCAGCGATCCTTCCACATACACCCCGCTGTCCAGCGCGTAATGGCCCAGCACGCCCAGGCCGTAGGAGCGGGTCTTGCCATCGCCGCGCACCGTGCCGGTGGCGAAGTTATTGAACGACGAATAGTTGCCGTGGCCGTACTCGAAGAAGCCGCCCACCGTCAGCTCGCCGTTGTCCTGCTGCAAACCCTTGGCAAGACCGGCCACCAGATTGAAGCTGCGCACATTCACGTGCGAACCGGTGTTGTTGCGAATCGATCCGCCGCCCGTCGTGCCAAAGCTTTGCCCAGCAGCACTGCCGCCTGCGCCCGCCACCGCGCCCACGGCCGCTGCCGTGCCTTGCGAGGAAGCAAAGTCGGCCGCCGCCGTCAGTGCCGCCGCCCCGGCCACAAAGCCTTCGGACAGGCTCTTGGCCGATTCGGTCGCCCCGCGCTGGGTGACGGTGGAGGTCAGCGTGTTGCCGTTTTGCTGGGTATCGAAGGTGTATTCGATGGTCGAACCTTGCAGGCCATGGGTTTTGATCGTGCTGTCGGCTTTCAATTCGCCCGCTTCGATCAGGTTCACCGTCTCCCCTACGGCCAGCACCGGGTCGCTACCCTGCACACGCACGCCAATCGAGCTGCCTTGAATATTGGCAGTGCCCGTCACCGTCAGAATGGTGTCGCCGCTTTGCGTGTTTTCCGGCAGGGCGAAGTTCAGGAACTCGAAGTTGCCCACTTCCTGCACCGTCAGGCCGTTGACATCCACTAGGTTCAGCGTGTTGCCGGTGAACAGGTCGTTTTTTGCGGCAGGTACGTTTATTGCGGCGGGTACGACAACACCTTCATCGTGATCGTCGTCTTCGATGTAGCCGCCAAACAGGCGGGCCTGGCTCAGATTGGCCTTATTGCCTTCAATGGTCACGGTGTTGTGTGTGACGCTGCCATTCTTGGATCCCCCCCACACACTACCGCCCGCAATCAGGTAATCAATGGTGCCGCCCTTGATAAGAACGGTGTTGCCCGAGGCCGTGCCACTGAACACCTCCGCACCGACAACATCGATTACCGTGCCACCGCGGATTTCCACCGTGTTGTTGCGTGCATCGCCTTCGCCACTGAAACCTCCGTGGATTCCGCCCACCGTGCCGCTGTGCAGAATGACTTTGTTGCCATCGGCATTACCGCCCTGTTTGGAATCCACCACACCGCCCACCACCCAGGCGCTGCTTTGGATATTGCTGATTTCCACCGTGTTGTTCGAGGCTGTTCCGGCAGTGTCGCCCCTGCTGAACGTCCGCCCGCCGTGGATTTCTCCATAACCAGTACCGCCAGTCAGCGTCACGGTATTGCCATTGGCGTTGCCGTTGAGGGCGAGGCCACCGGAGACATTGCCAGCGATGGTGGCATCGCCGTCAATCAGCACAGAATTGTTATTGGCATTGCCGCTGCCTTCCATGGCTTCACCGCCAGCAATCGCAGCCTCATAAAAGCCGAGAATTTCCCCGCCGTGAATGGTGACCGTGTTGTCCGTCGCATCGCCTTTGCCATTGGCCGCGCCGCCGCTGATGCCCCGCACCTGACCGCCGTGCATGGTGACGGTGTTGCCGCTGGCTGCGCCGCCTTCTTCACTGTCCACCACGCCGCCCACCACCCAGGCATTGCTCTGGATATTACTGATGGTGACGGTGTTGTTCGACGCCGTAGCGCCCGCGCCAAAAGTGCGGCCACCGTGGATTTCGGTGGCAGTTTCGCCGTTAGCGGCGGTGTACGCAGGTGCGTTGAACGTGCCGCCGCTGATGGTCACGGTGTTGCTATCGGCATTGCCGTTTTCACTCAAGCCGCCGGTCACATAGCCGTCCACCACGGTATCGCCGTCAATCACCACCGCATTGTTGTTGGCGTTGCCGCTGCCCTTCACATACGCGCCTGCCACGCCGACGCTGGTGCCGCCGCTGTTTTGATTGCTTTCGGTGACATCGCCCTGCACCCTGCCGCCGTTGACCACCACTTTGTTGCCCGTGGCGCTGCCGCTGCCATCTGGGCTGACAAATCCGCCGAGCAAGGTACCGACTTCGCTGCCGGTAAACGTGACCGTGTTGTCATTGGCGTTGCCGCTGCCAGACTCCACGCTGCCGCCCGCTACATCCACACCTGAAAGTGCCGCGCTGTTGATCGTGACGCTATTGCCCGATGCCGAACCTGCGCCCTCAATCACCTGGCCGCCCATGACTTCGTACACGCCGCCATAGCCGCCTGTGTTCAGCGTCACGCTGTTGCTATTGGCGCTGCCGGTTTCGCTCAGGCCACCGACGATGGTGCCTGCAAAGTCCACAGGCACGGCCATCTCTACGGCAGTGCCAGCCAGCGTCAGGCTATTGCTGTTGGCACTGCCATCCTGGCTATGGCCGCCGACGATGGCTTGTTCCCCCGGCTCAAAAGGATTGGCCACGATGGCGCTGGTGGGAATGTTGGAGCCGCCCACGGCGTTGACCACATTGCCATTGGCATCAGCGGCCTGCACCCACAGGGGCAGGCTCAGAGCCGTGGCGGTGATGGCAGCTTGAATGGCCGTGGAAAGCGGGTGGCGGATAAAAGCCGGATGTTGGTGCGAAGGCATAAATCTCCCGAATGAGTATTACTTGGTTACATGGAAATTGATGAGTATATACATCAACACATGTAGTGTTTTTAATACAAAACCCGTATTGGGCACCATTCGCGCCCATGACTGCCTCGTGCCCTTCGCCCTTTCCCGTGCCCAAGCCCGTCACACTGGCAGTGGCACTGGGGCGGCGCGTGAAGGAATGCCGCCATCAGGCCGGCAAGTCGCAGGAAGAGGTGGCATTCGAGGCGGGTATCGACCGCACCTATATCTCCGCCGTAGAGCGCGGCGCGGCCAATCCATCGGTAGAGGCACTAGCCAACATCTGCCATGTGCTGGGCGTGACGCTGGCGGAGCTGTTCCAGCCGCTCGACGGCGTCTCCCTGGCCCCCACCGGCCAGCGCCGCGCCAACGCAGCGCGGCCTGTGCGCGTGCAGCGCCAGCGGCTGCGTTAGGGATGCTCTGCACGAATCATCGTGCCGTGGGCCTCTGCGGCCTCGGGCGGTCTGCGGCGTTGCAAATCCTCGCCATAGCACCGCTATGACTGCGGTTTGCGCCTAGCAGATCATCCCGATCCGCATCCTGCACACCTTCACGCCGAGATCGTGAACAGGTTCTGAGTCGCTATCGCCACACCCTGAAGGGGGTAACTAGCAAAAATATTTTTCCAAATGCTGTCAGGATTCCGCGTCTTGGCACGACTAGATCACCGTGTACGTCTTGTGCATGCCATTTTCTAGGAGTGAAAAATGACCGCCCTGAACATCAAATCTGTTGCAACGATTGCTGCTGCTCTTATTGCTTCTTCGGCCTGGGCTGCAGGCGCAGCTGAACAAAAGTGCGGCGCGGGAACCTGCGGCAAAAAAGAGATGACCTGCAAATCTGGCGCCCAGTGTGATGCGTCGTGTAGCAAGAAAGACAGTGCTTGCAGCAAGAAGGATGCTTCCTGCTCCAAAAAAGACGCGGCTTGTTCCAAGAAGTGAAGGAGCATGGCCATGGCTGGATTGGGTTACCGTCGCGAAATGGCCGACTGGGACATGTCGCTGGTTCTGGCTGACTTCTTCGAAGTTGCTCCCGAGAACTGGATACGACGTGATCGCAGCCCTTTGCATAGGCTGCGAGCATCCGGCCGGCCTGTGCATCTGCACGGTGTATCTCTGAACTTGGGCGGAGACAGTGCCATTGATCACAGTTTTTTACGGGATGTCCGTGCCTTGATGGATGAGCTGGGCACCACCAGGTATTCAGACCACCTGGCGGCCAGTGGAGATGCCCATCAGCTGTATGACCTGTTCCCCATCCCTTTCACCAAGCAAGAGGTGCGACGGGTGGGAGACCGCATCCGGCTGGTGCAGGACATCCTGGGGCAGCAGATTGCGATAGAGAACAGCACTTGGTACACCAACATCGGTGACATCCCTGAGCCCGACTTCTTGAACGCTGTCGCCGAGTGGGCCGATTGTGGTGTGCTGCTGGATCTCAACAACATCGTGGTCAATTACAAGAACCATGGGCAACACACTTTGCAGGAGTTTGTGACACGTGTGGATCTGGCACGCGTCAGTTACGTCCATGTGGCTGGGCATGAGTTCGATGCACGCTTTGGCCTTTTCATTGACACCCACAGCGAGACCGTGGAAGAGCAAACCATGTCGATGGCTCTACAACTTCAGCGCACACATGGTTTGCGGGTGCTGTTGGAGTGGGATAACGATGTGCCCTCTATGGACACACTCAACCAGGAACTCACATGTCTAACTCCTTTTATGACTACGTGAGAGGGCGCAGCGAGGCAGTGCCTGCTGGGTACACCCTGTCAGGAATGCGTGCCTACCGCTATTTGGTCTATCTGGGAGCTAGCCAGATGGTGGAGGCCAATTTCCCGATGTTGCGCACGCAGCTGGGGGAGCAGGAGTGGCGTTTGCTGATTGAAGGGTTCGTGCGCCAATCTGTTTGGACATCACCATATTACGGAGATCTGCCTCATGACTTCATGGCTTATCTTTTGCGAGAAAGCGCAGAAATACATGCGTGACCTGGGACTGCTTGGACTCAGGCTGTGGGCAGCGCAGGAGTTTTTGTTCGCTGGTTGGACCAAATTGAGGGCTGGCGGATCTGCTCCAGCATGGTTTGCAGGACTGGATTTTCCTTTCCCGCATCAGTTGCTGGGAGCACAACTGAACTGGCTGGCAGCAGGAATCGGTGAGGTAGCGCTAGGCTTATTGCTCCTACTGGGGTACAAGAGCCGATTCGCGGCGTTTGGCCTGATCTATATCACCTACGTCGCTGTCTATACCGTGCACTTCGATCTGGGCTGGGCAGGTTGGCGGGCCATTGAAACCGATGAAGGTCAGGGGTTTAAGGTTCCTCTCATGTTGGGACTGATGCTGTTCGCCGTGCTGACCCAGGGGGCTGGGAGATTTTCACTGGACGCAGCGCACGCAAGAATGTCATCAAAGTCCAATCAGGCTTCATCAAAGCAAGCTTTTTCTTCCTAGCAATACGCCGTATGAGTCTGGTGATCGACGACAGGGCGCAGTGGATATGCCAATGGCGCGGGCCCATGCTGCGGTTTGCTTGCCTGCATTTAAGCCCACGCGAGGAAGCCGAGGACGCTGTGCAAGATGCGTTGATTGCATTGTTGGAGATCGATTTCGACAAGCTGCAAGCGGCTGACCCCAAGCGCTACTTGTTCGGAATTCTCAAGAACAAGATCACGGATCGGCTACGCAAGCGGTATAGCGGCGAGGTCAGCTACTGCGAAGCGTTTTCGGACGACCTTGACGTTTATTTGTTCAATGAGCGCAGCCATTGGATAGAGGGCGTCGCTCCAACAGGTTGGCACAGACCAGATGAGCGGCTGCAAACAGATCAGTTTTTTGCTGTGGTCGATCTGTGCGTGCACAACTTACCGACCAAGCCAGCCCAAGTGTTCAGCATGAAGGAGTTTCTGGAATGCGATACCGATGAAATCTGCACCACTCTGGGCTTGAGTAAAACCGATTACTGGCAGTGCATGAGCCGTGCCCGCAAACAGATACAGCTGTGCTTGAGCCAGAAGTGGTTCGGGGGTGCCAGCCTATGATGACCTGCAAGCAATACATCTTTCACATCACATCGGGGCAATCGCAGGAAGCAGGTGCTATCGACCGTTTTTGGGCCGCTCAGCACCGACTCATCTGCCACCGTTGCCGGAATTTCACTCGAAACGACCAGCAACTTTCCGCAATCCTCAAAGACTATCGGGACAACATTCTTGATCCCGATAAACCTGTGAAGAGCTGATTTGTCTTTCTGAATGAATGGATCAGCGATCCACACAACCCCGACCCAAAGCCGACTAGAGGCCGGAGCCCGACCAGGACACCAAAACCCAAGGGCTTGCGCCCTTGGGTTTTTTTATGGGTTTTTACATTGCGCGTTGCAGCGTTGCCAGGCGCAGCGCCAGGCCGACAAAGACCAGCCCGGCCAGACGGTTGAGCAGCCGTTGCGCCCGCGCCGAGCCTTGCAGCAGGCTGCCGAACCAGCCGCTGAACAGGGCGATGGCGCTGAACACCAGCAGCGTGGCCAGCATGAACACGCTGCCCAGCACCACGATTTGCAGGGCGATGGCCCCGCGTCCGGCGTCGGCGAACTGCGGCAGCAGGGCCAGGAAGAAGATCAACACTTTGGGGTTGGTGATATTCATCACCACACCCCGCCCGACCATGCGCAGGGTTTGGCGCCAGGACAGCGGTGCAGCGTGCGTCGCTGTTGCCGTAGCGCTGACCTGAACGGGCGCACGCAGCGCTCCCCAGGCCAGATACAGCAGGTAGGCTGCCCCGGCCAGCTTCAGCACCGTGAAGGCCGCAGGCGATGCGGCCACCAGCGCGGCCAGCCCGAAGGCCACGGCGGCGGTGTGCCCCAGGATGCCCAGGCACAGGCCGACGACCACGGCCAGCCCCACGCGCCAGCCGCGCTGGGCCGATTGCATGAGGACGAACAGGTTGTCCGGCCCCGGACTCAGGGCCAGCAGCACGCAGAGACTGAAGAACGCCGTCAGCGTTTGCAGGGTGGGCATGGGTGGAACGGGGGCAGATGGTCAGCGCCGGGGCGTTACTGCCGGGTCGGCGCTGCAGCGTGGGTTGTTGAACGGCCCGCTGCCGCGCGTCCAGCCCTGGTCGGGCATGAACTGGGCGCAGACACGCACGTCGCTGTCCAGGCGGCTGTGCCACCAGTACCAGCTTGCCGGGGCGGCGCTGCCCCACAGCGGGGCGCTGCACAGCAGGAGCAGGGGGATGCGGCGCAGTCGGCGGGCGGGCATGGTGGTTCCCGTTTTATCCGCCCTGGCGGCCAGGGATGAGCGACAGAAATTCGCGCCGCAGGTTGGGGTCTTTCAGGAAGGCGCCGCGCATGACGGAGTTGAGCATCTTGCTGTCCATCTCGCGCACGCCGCGCCAGGACATGCAGAAATGCGAGCATTCCATGACCACGGCCAGACCGTCGGGGCGGGTTTTTTCCATGATGATGTCGGCCAGCTGGACGATAGCTTCTTCCTGGATTTGCGGTCGGCCCATGACCCAATCGACCAGCCGGGCGTATTTCGACAGGCCGATGACGTTGGAATGCTTGTTGGGCAGGATGCCGACCCACAGCTTGCCGATCACCGGGCAGAGGTGGTGGCTGCACGCGCTGCGCACGGTGATGGGGCCGACGATCATCAGCTCGTTCAGATGCTCGGCGTTGGGAAATTCGGTCAGCACCGGGGGCTGGACGTAGCGGCCCTTGAAGACTTCCTTGACGTACATCTTGGCCACGCGCCGCGCGGTGTCGCGGGTGTTGTGGTCGTTCTCGGTGTCGATGATCAGGCTGTCGAGGACGCCCTGCATTTTCTCCGTCACCTCGTCCAGGAGCTGGGCCAGCTCGCCCGGCTCGATGAAATCGGCAATGTTGTCGTTGGCGTGAAAGCGCTGGCCAGCGCCTTGCAGGCGTCGGCGGATGACGGTGGAGATCGGGGCACCTTCGGGCGTGGCTGCCGGAGCGGTGGCGGACGTGGAGGCCAGGTCGGTAAACATAGCCGCGATGGTAGCAGCGATTAAGGCCTTTGCCTCTTTAAAGGAAATTGCCTTCTATCGCTTATGCGGCAAGCGGTAGAAGCTATATAAAGAATAGTATTTGTGATTCAAATGCGTTCTCGGAACCTGTTTTCAGAACCGAAATTCCGCAATCAGGGGCAGGTGATCGGACATGCGCCACCAGATGCGGCCTTGCGGTACATGCAGCCCCAGGGGGGTCAGGCCGCGCACGTATACGTGGTCGAGCTGCGCCAGGGGCAGGCGGGCCGGATAGGTCAGGGAGTTCATGTCCTGGGCCTCGAACTCGTACAGGCCGTAACCGGCCAGCATCCGCTTGAGCTGGCTGCCCCAGTCGTTGAAGTCGCCGGCGACGACCAGGGGGGCGCCGGGGGGAATTTCCCGCTCGATGAAGCGTTGCAGCTGCTGGATCTGGCGCACCCGGCTGCCAGGAATCAGCCCCAGGTGGACGACGATGGCATGCACCGGATGGCCCTGGAACATGACCTCCACATGCAGCAGGCCGCGCTGCTCGAAGCGGTGGTCGGAAATGTCCTCGTGCTGGTGGGTGATGACGGGCCAGCGTGTCAGCAGCGCATTGCCATGCTCGCCGTGGCGGGTGTAGGCGTTGGTCTGGTAAACGGCGCGGTAGCCCTCGGGGGCCAGGAAATCGGCCTGCGGCACGTCGGGCCAGCGGCGAAAGTATTCGGCTTCGCGCCGGTTCATCTTGCGCACTTCCTGCAGGCAGACGATGTCGGCATCCATCTGCTCCACGGCCAGCCCCAGGTTGTGGATTTCCAGCCGGCGCGTCGGCCCCAGGCCCTGTACGCCCTTGTGGATGTTGTAGGTAGCCACGCGCAGCAGTTGCGGTGCGGGCGGCGCTTGGTGGGGAAGGGAGGGGACGGTCATTGCGGAAAAAATCCTGGTGGTCTGCATGGGCCGCAGCCGGCAAAGAGGCGGCGGCGCAGTTCACGGCCTGCACGGCCTTCTGGCAGAGCATATGCCGCATCGGTACGCAGATTCAAGAGCAGGTCGGTGCGGCAGGGGATTTCCTCGGCCCCGGCATGGCCGTTGCCCGACAAAAGGGAAGCAAGACGAAGAATGCGAATACATCTTGCTTCATAATCAACCGCTTGCGCCAGTTCCGGCGCTCCGGCTATCGTGCCGTCCTTTTCGCCTCCCCCCTTGCTTGCAGGATGCCCTGTTTATGAAACCCGTATCCCTTCTTTCATTGGCCCGCCTGGCGGTTTGCACGGCAGTTGCCGCCTTGGCTGCTACGGCTGCCAGCGCCGCCGAGGAAGTCAATCTGTACACCACGCGCGAACCGGCGCTGATCCAGCCGCTGCTCGATGCCTTCACGCAGGCGCACCAGGGCAGCATCCAGGTCAATACCGTGTTCGTCAAGGACGGTCTGCTGGAGCGGGTCAGGGCCGAGGGCGCCCGTTCTCCCGCCGATGTGCTGATGACGGTGGACATCGGCAATCTGATCGATCTGGTCGATGGCGGCGTCACCCAGCCGGTGCAGTCGGCAGCCCTGGAAGCGGTGGTGCCGGCGCATCTGCGCGATGCCCAGGGGCAGTGGTTTGCCCTGTCGCTGCGTGACCGGGTGCTGTATGCAGAAAAAGACCTGCCGCTGACCAGCTTCACCTATGAAGACCTGGCCGATCCCCGGTGGAAGGGCAAGGTCTGCATCCGCGCCGGCCAGCACCCGTACAACACGGCGCTGGTCGCCGCCATGATTGCCCACCGTGGCGAGGCGCAGACCGAGCAATGGCTGCGCGGCGTCAAGGCCAATCTGGCCCGCAAGGCGGCCGGCGGCGACCGCGACGTGGCGCGGGACATCCTGGGCGGCATCTGCGACATCGGCATTGCCAACGCCTACTACGTCGGCCACATGAAAAATGCCGCTGCCGGAACCGATGCCCGCAAATGGGGCGACGGCATCAAGGCCATTCGCCCCACCTTTGCCCAGACCGGGGGCACGCACGTGAACGTCTCCGGGGCGGCTGTGGCCAGGCACGCGCCCAACAAGGGCAATGCCGTGAAGCTGCTGGAGTACCTGGTGTCCGAACCGGCCCAGGCGCTGTACGCCCGCGCCAATTACGAGTACCCGGTGCGTGCCAATGTCGCGCAAGACCCGGTGATGGCTGCCATGGGCACTTTGCAGATCGACGCTCTGCCCGTAGCCGAGATCGCCAAACACCGCAAACAAGCCAGCCAGCTGGTGGACAAGGTCGGCTTTGACCACTGACCTTAGACCGCACCAGCCCCCATGTTGCGCATGATGGACGCCGGGCGGGGCCATCTGGCGCTGGGCGGCGCCGTGGTCGTGGCCGCACTGGTGGTACTGCCGGTGGCGGTGTTGGCCGGACATGCCTGGATGGCCGATGTGGCGCACTGGGGGCATCTGGCCCGGTTCGTGCTGCCGCAGGCGCTGTGGAACACCGTGCTGCTGCTGCTTGGCGTCGGGTTGGTGTGCGCCGTGCTGGGCACGGGCAGTGCCTGGCTGGTCACAGCCTACGATTTTCCCGGGCGGGGCGTTCTGGCGTGGGCGCTGCTGCTGCCGCTGGCCGTGCCCACGTACATCGTGGCCTTTGCCTACCTCGACCTGCTGCACCCCATCGGCCCGATTCAAACGGCCCTGCGCACGCTGCTGGGTTACGACAGCCCGCGCCAGTTCCGCCTGCCCGACCTGCGCTCGCTGCAAGGGGCCATCTTCGTGCTGGGCTTCGTGCTGTACCCCTATGTCTACCTGACGACCCGGGCGATGTTCATGACCCAGGCGGCCAGCCTGCTGGAAGCGGCACGCACCCTGGGCGCCAGCCGCAGCCAGGTGTTCCGCGAGGTGGCGCTGCCCCTGGCCCGCCCGGCCATTGCTGTGGGCATGAGCCTGGCGTTGCTGGAGACGCTGAACGACATCGGCGCGTCCGAATTTCTGGGCGTGCAGACGCTCACGGTGTCCATCTACACCACCTGGGCCACGCGCTCCGACCTGGGCGCGGCGGCGCAGATTGCGCTGGCCATGCTGGCCCTGGTGCTGGGGCTGATCCTGCTGGAGCGCCATGGCCGCCGCCGCCAGCGTTTTGCCAGCACCCAGCGGATGCGCCCCATGCAGCCCCGCCGCCTGCACGGCCTGCCTGCTGCCGGGGCGCTGGTGCTGGGCGGGTTGCCGGTATTGCTGGGCTTTGTCTTGCCGACGGCCTATCTGGTCAGCGAAACCGTCAAGCGCCTGAATCTGGTGGGCGGCATCTCGTCGGCCCTGTTCCAGGCGCTGGGCAACACCTTGCTGGTGGCGGCCAGCGCCACGGTGCTGACGGTGGCCTGCGGCCTGATGCTGGCCTGGGCCGGGCGCTCGCTGCGCGAAAGTACGCGCCGGCTGCTGCCCCGCGCCTGCGTGCGCATTGCCAGCCTGGGCTATGCCGTGCCGGGCACGGTGCTGGCCATCGGCCTGCTCACCCCGTTGCTGTGGGTCGATCGGGTGTTAGGCCAGATACTCCAGCATTCCGGCCTGCTGCTGATGGGCAGCAGTGCGGCGCTGGTGCTGGCGTATGCCATCCGTTTTCTGGCCATTCCCGCCGGGGGCATCGAGGCCGGGCTGACGCGCATTCCGCCCTCGCTGGAGCAGGCGTCGCGCCTGCTGGGCGAAAGCGCCGGGCGCACACTGTGGCGCGTGCATCTGCCGCTGCTCAAACCGGCCCTGGCTGCCAGCGCCCTGCTGGTGTTCGTGGACACCATGAAAGAGCTGCCCGCCACCCTGCTGCTGCGCCCGCTGAACTTTGACACCCTGGCCACCTGGCTGTATGCCGAAGCGGCCCGTGGCACCTACGAAGAAGGCGCCGTGGCGGCGCTGGCCATCGTGCTGGCCGGGCTGCTGCCCGTGGTGCTGCTGGCCCGAACCCAGATGCCCCAGGCGTCCCAGGGGCACCATTAGTTTTTTACGGTATTTGCCATGCCCACTTTGCTTGCGCTTGAACACCTGCACCTGGCCTACGACACCGCACGGGGCCTGCGCACCGTCATTCCGGATTTGAACCTGCAGCTCGAACGCGGGCAGATCGGCTGCCTGCTGGGCGCTTCGGGCTGCGGCAAATCCACCGTGCTGCGGGCCATTGCCGGGTTCGAGCCGGTGCGCGGCGGACGCATTCTGCTGGAGGGGCGCGAGCTGTCCTCCTCGCAGCAGCAGGTGGCCCCCGAGCTGCGCCGCGTGGGCATGATGTTTCAGGACTACGCCCTGTTTCCGCACATGAGCGTGGCCCGCAACGTCGGCTTCGGCCTGCGCCGCGCCAGCCCGCAGGAGCGCGAGGCCCGCGTGGCCGAGCTGCTGGCGCTGGTCGGCCTGGCCCACGCCAGGGACAGCTATCCGCACGAACTCTCCGGCGGCCAGCAGCAGCGCGTGGCGCTGGCCCGCGCCCTGGCGCCGGCGCCCGAGCTGCTGCTGCTCGACGAGCCGTTCTCGAACCTGGACACCGACACCCGCGAACATCTGGCGCAGGAGGTGCGCGGCATCCTCCAGGCCACCGGCCACACGGCGATTCTGGTCACGCACAACCAGGCCGAGGCCCTGGCGATTGCCGACCGCATCGGCAGCCTGTCCGGCGGGCAGTTGCAGTATTGGGACAGCCCGGCGGCCTTCCGGCAGCGGCTGGCCGAAGGAGGCACGCCAGCCTGGTCGGAGCATCAATAAAAAAAGAGCTGCTTCCACTTGATATACAAGGATTTCAGACTATTTTTATTCTGAAATCCTTTTACATTCAGCGGAAACAGCTCCTTTTTATGGAGCCATCGGCTTACTGCGCTGCGGCGGCAGGGTTGCGCAGCCGGATGTGCAGCTCGCGCAATTGTTTTTCATCGACGGGCGAGGGCGCCTGGGTCAGCAGGTCTTGCGCCCGCTGGGTTTTCGGGAAGGCGATCACGTCGCGGATGGATTCGGCGCCGGTCATCAGCGTGATGAGACGGTCCAGGCCGAAGGCCAGGCCGCCGTGCGGGGGCGCACCGTATTGCAGCGCGTCCAGCAGGTAGCCGAATTTGGCCCGCTGATCCTCGGGGCCGATGTTCAGTGCGGCGAACACCTTGGCCTGCACGTCGGCGCGGTGGATACGCACCGAACCGCCGCCCAGCTCCCAGCCGTTCAGCACCATGTCGTAGGCCTTGGCGATGCAGGCGCCGGGGTCGGTGTCCATCAAATCCTCGTGGCCGTCCTTGGGGCTGGTGAAGGGGTGATGCACGGCCACCCAGCGGTTGTCTTCCTCGTCATGCTCGAACATGGGGAAGTCCACCACCCACAGCGGCGCCCAGCGGTCTTCGAACAGGCCGGTTTGCTTGGCAAAGTCGCTGTGGCCGATCTTCAGGCGCAGGGCGCCGATGGCGTCGTTCACCACCTTGGCCTTGTCGGCGCCGAAGAACAGGATGTCGCCGTCCTGTGCGCCGGTGCGTTGCAGGATTTCGGCAATGGCCGCATCGTGCAGGTTTTTCACGATGGGCGATTGCAGGCCGTCGCGGCCCTGGGCCACTTCATTGACCTTGATCCAGGCCAGGCCCTTGGCGCCGTAGATCTTGACGAAGTCGGTGTACTGGTCGATCTCGCCGCGCGAAATCTGGCTGCCGCCGGGTACGCGCAGGGCCACCACGCGGCCGCCCTTGGTCGTGGCGGGGGTGGAGAACACCTTGAAGTCCACGTCGGCCATCACGTCGGTCAGCTCGGTGAATTCGAGCTTGACGCGCAGGTCGGGCTTGTCCGAGCCGAAGCGGTGCATGGCCTCGGCATAAGGCATGACGGGGAAGTCGCCCAGATCGACGTCCAGCTGCTGCTGGAACACGTCCTTGATCATGCGCTGGAAGAGGCTGCGGATTTCTTCCTCGCCCAGGAACGAGGTTTCGCAGTCGATCTGCGTGAACTCGGGCTGGCGGTCGGCCCGCAGGTCTTCGTCGCGGAAGCACTTGGTGATCTGGTAGTAGCGGTCGTAGCCGGCCACCATCAGCATCTGCTTGTAGAGCTGGGGCGACTGCGGCAGGGCGAAGAACTGGCCGTCATGCACGCGGCTGGGCACCAGGTAGTCGCGGGCGCCTTCGGGGGTGGACTTGCCCAGCATGGGCGTCTCGATGTCGATGAAGCCCTCTTTGTCGAGGAAGTTGCGCACCTGGATGGCGGTTTTGTAGCGCAGCATCAGGTTGCGCTGCATGGCCGGGCGGCGCAGGTCCATCACGCGGTGGGTCAGGCGCACGTTTTCCGACAGGTTCTCGTCGTCGAGCTGGAAGGGCGGCGTGACCGAGGCGTTCAGCACCGTCAGTTCGTGGCACAGCACTTCGATCTGGCCGCTTTTGAGCTTGTCGTTGGTCGTGCCGGCCGGGCGGGCACGCACCAGGCCGGTGATCTGGATGCAGAACTCGTTGCGGATGTCTTCGGCCACCTTGAACATCTCGGGGCGGTCGGGGTCGCAGACCACCTGCACATAGCCTTCGCGGTCGCGCAGGTCGATGAAGATCACGCCACCATGGTCGCGGCGGCGGTTCACCCAGCCGCACAGGGTAATGGTTTGGCCCATCAGGGCCTCGGTCACAAGACCGCAGTATTCAGAGCGCATGGCCATGGTCGTGTCTTCCTGCATCGATGGATGCGGTTGCAAAAAATTAACGTTCCTGATCGTCCAGGGCGGGTGCGGGCGGCGCCACCACCCCCATGGACACGATGTATTTGAGCGCGGCATCCACGCTCATCTCCAGCTCCACGCAATCGGACTTGCGCATCAGCACGAAATAGCCCCCGGTGGGGTTGGGCGTGGTGGGCACGAAGACGCTGACGTAATCGTCCCGCAGATAGCGGGCCACTTCCATGGCCGGGTTGCCGGTGATGAAGGCCACCGTCCACACCCCTTCGCGCGGCCACTGCACCAGCACGGCGGTGCGAAAGGCATTGCCGCTGTCGGAGAAAACGGTGTCGGAAACCTGCTTGACGCTGGAATAGATCGAGCGCACCACCGGAATCCGGCTGATGACGGCATCGCCCCAGGATACCAGCTTGCGCCCGACGAAATTGCTGGCTACGGCCCCCACCGACAGCAGGATGGCCAGCGTCAGCAGCACGCCGAAACCGGGGATGTGGACGCCCAGCAGGCGGTCGGGGTGCCAGGCTTCGGGCAGGATGGCCAGGGTCTGGTCGAGCGTGCTGACGATCCAGTGCAGCACCCACACCGTAATCACCCCAGGCACGATGACCAGCAGGCCGGTAAGCAGCCATTTGCGCACGGCGTTCATGCGCTCAAGCCTCCGCAGCAGTCGCCGGGGCGGCGGTGCCGGCAGCAGGCGTCGCATCGCTGGCCGCAGCGGCGGGCTGGGGGGTGTTGGTGGTGCTGGCCGTGCTGCTGCCGCCCTTGAAATCGGTCGCGTACCAGCCCGTGCCCTTGAGCTGAAAGCCCGGTGCCGTCAGTTGCTTGCCGAATGCCGGGGCGTGGCAGGCCGGGCACTGCGTGAGCGCCGGGTCCGAGAGTTTCTGCAAAACGTCTTTGGTGTGGCCGCAGGCGCCGCACCGGTAGGCATAGATAGGCATAGGGGAAAAAGAAAATCGGGAAATTTTCCAAAACCCTCGATTATAGGCAAGGCGGTTGGCTCAGGGTTTCTCCTGGTGGCTGTTGGCGTTTGTTTACGTTTTGAGAGCATCCCTAGGCCGGCTGGGCCATGGGGTCCGATTCGTAATGCACGACCGATTCCTGCCGGTTGTCCAGCCACTGCGGCGCCAGGGAGCCGGCCACCATGCCGCCAACGGCCGCCAGCAGGCCGGCCAGCTGCTGCGGGAAGGCGTCCGACCAGCCCGGCACGGCAATGAACAGCAGCCATACGCCGATACCCAGCACGATGGCGGCGATGGCACCCTGGGTGGTGGCCCGCTTCCAGTACAGGCCGAACACCAGCGGGGTGAAGGCGCCGACCAGCGGCACCTGGTAGGCGCCGGAGACCATTTCGTAGATCGAGCTGTCCTGCATGGTGATGGCGTACACCAGCACGCACAGGGTGAACACCAGCACCGAGATGCGCATGGCCTTGAGGGTCTGCGCATCGCTCAGGCCCGGGCGGATATTGCGCAGCACGTTTTCCACGAAGGCGGTGGACGGCGCCAGCATGGTGGCCGAGGCGGTGGACATGATGGCCGACAGCAGCGCCCCGAAGAAGGCGATCTGCAGCGCCAGCGGCATGTGGTTCATGACCAGGGCGGGCAGGATTTTCTGCGGGTCTTCCGCCATCAGCGCCTGCACGCCTTCGGGCATGACCAGCACGGCGGCGGTGACGATGAACATCGGCACGAAGGCAAACAGGATGTACAGTGCACCGCCGATGACCGGCCCCAGCTGCGCCACGGTCGCGTCCTTGGACGACATGACGCGCTGGAACACATCCTGCTGCGGGATGGAGCCCAGCATCATGGTGATGCCGGCGGCGATGAAGAACAGCCAGGTCTTGCCGTCGGCGTTTTCGGGCAGGAAGCGCAGCTTGCCCTCGCTCACCGCGTAATCGACGACGTGGCCTGTGCCCCCGGCCAGATCGGCGGCAAACCAGGCAATCGCCAGCAGGCCCGCGCAGATCACCACCATCTGCACCAGATCGGTAATCGCCACCGACCACATGCCGCCGTACAGCGTGTAGATCAGCACGATCAGCGTGCCCAGCACCATGCCGGCGGTGATCGACATGGCCCCTTGCGTCAGCAGGTTGAACACCAGCCCCAGCGCCGCCACCTGCGCGGCCACCCAGCCCAGGTAGCTGAAGATGATGATGATGGAACACAGAATCTCCACCGTGCGGCCAAAGCGCAGGCGGTAGTAGTCGCCGATGGTGATGAGGTTTTTCTTGTAGAGCTTGTAGGCGAAGAACAGCCCGACCAGCACCAGGCACATGCCCGCGCCGAAGGGGTCTTCCACCACGCCGCCCAGCCCTTCCTGCACGAACTGGGCCGAGACGCCCAGCACCAGCTCCGAGCCGAACCAGGTGGCAAACGTGGTTGCCACGACCATGTACAGCGGCAGGGAACGCCCGGCGACCGCGTAGTCGGCGGTGCTGTGGACACGGCGGGCGGCAATGAGGCCGATGGCAATCGATACCAGCAGGTAGGCCGCGATGAAAGCGATCAACATGGAAGGGCAACTCCACAAGTCAAAAGGGTTACGCCAGATTACGGGACGGGCGATTATCAACACATCGCGGCGATTGCGGGATGAAAAACCGCTTTTGTCGGCTTATTGCGACAGTTAATGTGCAATGCAATAAAAAAGGAGCTTCTTCCGCTGTATATACAAGGATTTCAAGGTGTTTTATGCCTGAAATCCAATGTATATCAGCGGAAGAAGCTCTTATTTTTAAAAATTTTGTTCAGAACAGCCGGATGCGCACCAGCACCTGCGTGACGATCAGCCCCAGCACGAAGCCCAGGCCGCCGTACATCAGCCCTTGCAGCAGGCGGTTGGTGCGCCGCTGTTCCTGCAACAGGGCGCGGGCGAGCTGCTGCTGGCCGTCGTCTTTGCGCTGCAGGTAGTCGTGCAGCAGGCGCGGCAGGTCGGGCAGGATTTTGGCGTAGCGCGGCGCCTGCGCCTTGATCTCGCTCCACAGGCGCTGCGGCCCCATCTGGTCGAGCATCCACTTTTCCAGGAAGGGCTTGGCGGTACTCCACAAGTCCAGGTTGGGGTCGAGCTGGCGGCCCAGCCCCTCGATGTTGAGCAGCGTCTTTTGCAGCAGCACCAGTTGTGGCTGAATCTCCACCTGAAAGCGCCGCGAGGTCTGGAACAGCCGCATCAGCACCATGCCCAGCGAAATCTCGGCCAGCGGGCGGTCGAAGTAGGGTTCGCACACGCTGCGGATGGCCGCCTCCAGCGCCTCCACCCGCGTCGTGGCGGGCACCCAGCCGCTTTCGATGTGCAGCTCGGCCACGCGCTTGTAGTCGCGGCGGAAGAACGCGGTGAAGTTCTGCGCCAGGTATTCCTTGTCGAACTCGGTCAGCGCCCCGACGATGCCGAAATCCAGCGAGATATAGCGCCCGAAGGTTTCCGGCGCCAGGCTCACCATGATGTTGCCCGGGTGCATGTCGGCGTGGAAAAAGCCGTCGCGGAACACCTGGGTGAAGAAAATCGTCACCCCGTCGCGGGCCAGCTTGGGGATGTCCACCCCGGCCTCGCGCAGCTTTTCGACCTGGCTGATCGGCACGCCGTGCATCCGCTCCATCACCATCACGTCGGTGTGGCAGAAATCCCAGAAGATTTCCGGCACCAGCAGCAAATCCAGCCCCGCCATGTTGCGGCGCAACTGCGCGGCGTTGGCGGCCTCGCGCACCAGGTCCAGCTCGTCGTTGAGGTAGGTGTCGAACTCGGCCACCACCTCGCGGGGCTTCAGGCGCTTGCCGTCGGCCGAGAGCTTTTCCACCCAGCCGGCCATCATGTGCATCAGCGCCAGGTCTTTGTCGATCACGCGCTTCATGCCGGGGCGCAGCACCTTCACGGCCACTTCGCGCTCGTGCCCGTCGCGGGCGCGGATGGTGGCGAAATGCACCTGCGCGATCGAGGCGCTGGCCACCGGCTGGCGCTCGAAACTCAGGAAAATTGCGTCCAGCGGCTTGCGGAAGGATTTTTCGATCGTCTCCACCGCAATCTGCGGATCGAACGGCGGCACCCGGTCTTGCAGCTTGGCCAGTTCCTCGGCCACGTCGGGCGGCAGCAGGTCGCTGCGCGTGGACAGCACCTGGCCGAACTTGACGAAGATCGGCCCCAGCTCCTCCAGCGCCTGGCGCAGCCGCTGGCCGCGCGGGGCGTCCAGCTTGCGCCCCACGGTGACGATGCGCCGCAGCAGGTTCAGCCAGGGGTGTTGGAAGCTGGAGAGCACCAGCTCATCCAGACCATAACGCAGCACCACCCAGACGATGGCCCACGCACGAAAGAAACGGCCCATAACGGTAATGCGCCTTACGCCAGGGGCCGGGCGCCGGTGGCCCCGCCCCTGGCCTTGCCGACGAACTGGCGCACGGCGTTGGCAGCGGCCAGGGCCAGATTGGCCAGGGTGTGCGCCGGCACGTCGCCGATGACGCGGGCCAGGTCTTCCTCCACATCCCAGCGCAGGTTTTCCGCCAGCCAGTTGATCTCGGCGGCCAGTTGCACGTCGCCTTCGATGCGAATCGCCGGTTTGTCGCCGCGCAGGGCGGTTTGCGCCAGGGCTAGGGGATTGGTGTCCAGCACTTCCAGGCGCAGGTCGGGCCGGGCGCCTTCGTCCGCCAGATTGAACAGGCCGGCCGGAGTGACGACCAGGGCCATGGAGAACTGCCGCCACTGCACCAGGGCGATGCGCCCGGTCTGGCGCACCAGGCGCTCCATGGCCTGGGGTTCCTGCATCACGACGTGGTTGAGGAACAGCACCACGCGCTGCTGGGTTTCGGAGACGAACCAGGCCGGCGGCTGCACGGCCTGGGCGGCACGCTCGGCCAGATTGCCGAGCAAAGAAAAGGGGGACTGTGTTGCCATAGTCCCCCGATTATCCGCGCATTCCACAGCGGCCCTACCAGCCTTGCTGGCCCAGGTGTCGCCGCCGTGGACGGATGCCGATCAGCCCAGCGACTGCAAGCCGGCCACCAGCCAGCCGCCGCTGCCCGATTTGGGCTTGGCCATGTTCCACACTTCGCGGAAGGGGCTCAGGCCCGCGCCCAGGTCTTCGCGGCTCATGCCGGAGAACTCCACGCTGGCCAGATACACGTCGCCCTGGTCTTCGATGCCCAGCAGCTGCGCTTCCAGCCCTTCGATTTCGGTGACGTTGGCGGTGCCGTTGGCCTCGGCCTCGCGTTCGGCCAGCTGCTGGCGCACTTCCTCCAGCATGTCGTCGGTCATCATGGAGCGCAGGGTGTCCAGGTCGCCCGCATCCCAGGCGGATTGCAGGTTCAGGTAGTTGCGCTTGGCGGCGGTGATGAAGCCGGCCGTGTCGAAGTCCGCCGGGATGCCCCAGGTCTGCGAACCGGCCAGGGCAGCGCCGATCATGCTGCCGCCTGCGGCCGATGAGGCCGGTGCGGCCTGACCGAATTGCTCCCAGGGGCGGGCCGAGGCGTCGTTGCCGACTTTCTCGGGCTTGTATTGCGGCGGGTTGAAGACGTTGCCGCCTGCCGCTGCCGGAGTGGGGCCGCCCTGGAAGGCGAAGGGCGCAGGCGCGGCGGCGGCTGCGTTCTGGTTGCGGCGCCGGATCATGCCGAAGATGGCCAGACCGGCCATGACCAGCAGGCCGATCAGCAGGATGTTGCCGAAGGCTTCGCCCAGGCCCAGGCTGTTGGCCAGCCAGGCCAGGCCCAGGCCGGCGGCCAGACCGCCGAGCATGGCGCCCCAGGGCTTTTTGGCCGGGGTCTGGGCGGCGTTGGCCTGCCCGGGGTTTTGCGCCGGTTGCTGTTGGGCATTCTGCTGGCGTGCGGGGGCCGCAGGCGGGGTGGCCTGACGCTGGGTTACGTTACTGGACTGACGGCCGATCGAGCCGCTACCACCCAGGCGTTTGGCTTCGGCCAGCGGTTGCGCAAGCAGCAGCGCTGTGGTCAAAGTCACCACCCATAGTTTTTTCATCGTTTGCTCCAAAAAATAAAAGAAATTCAAGTCTTAAGGTTATCCAGTCAAGCCCGCTGACTGGGCAATGCGTTCTTTCCCGATCTGTCGTTTTTTAACGACGTTCTGGAAGGTTCAGCACTTGATGCCGACATGCAGGGCCACGACCCCGGCGGTCATGTTGTGGTAATCGACATGGCCGAAACCGGCTTGCTGCATCAGCGCCTTCAATTCCTGCTGGCCGGGGTGCATGCGGATGGATTCGGCCAGATAGCGGTAGCTGTCGGCGTCGCCCGCCACCATCGAACCCAGGCGCGGCAGGATGTTGAAGGAGTACCAGTCGTAGGCTTTTTCCAGCGGCTTGGCGACTTTAGAGAACTCCAGCACCAGAAGTTTCCCGCCCGGCTTCAGCACCCGGCACATTTCTTTCAGCGCCGCGTCCTTGTGCGTCATGTTGCGCAGGCCGAAGGCGACGCTGACAAGGTTGAAGTGCTGGTCGGGGAAGGGCAGCTTTTCTGCATCGCAGACCACGGTGGGCAGGAGGATGCCTTTGTCGATCAGGCGGTCGCGGCCCACGCGCAGCATGGCTTCGTTGATGTCGGTATGCACCACCTGGCCGGTAGTGCCGACCTTTTTGGCAAAGGCCAGCGACAGGTCGCCCGTGCCGCCGGCGATGTCCAGCACCCGGTCGCCTTCCTTGAGGTTGGCGACCATGACGGTGTACGCCTTCCAGGCGCGGTGCAGGCCGCCGGACATCAGGTCGTTCATGATGTCGTACTTGCTGGCGACGGAGTCGAACACGCCGCGTACGCGCCGGGCCTTGTCGTTTTCATCGACGGTTTCAAAACCGAAATGGGTGCTGCTCATGGGGTACTCGCTTTCAATCGCTTGATCTTAATGGCCGCCGCAGCCGCCGCTGCCACAACTGTGGCTGCCTTTTTGCCCCGGCATGGGCTGGTCGCGATCCTTGCCGGCAGCGGCCAGACGATCCAGGTATTCCTGCCACAGCGCGTCTTTTTGCGTGCCCAGGCGGTACAGGTATTCCCAGGTGAAGATGCCGCTCTGGTGCCCGTCGCTGAAGCTGGGCTGGATGGCGTAGTGGCCGACGGTTTGCAAGTCCACGATCTCCACGCAGCGCTTGCCGGTTTGCAGGGTTTCCTGGCCGGGGCCGTGGCCCATGACTTCGGCGGAGGGGGAATAGACGCGCAGCAGCTCGAACGGCAGCGCCAGCACGGTGCCGTCGGCGTAGCCCAGTTCCAGCACGCGGGATTCGAGCAGGACATCGATCGATTGGGGAATGGGGGTGGTCATATCTTCACTAAAAAAGGAGCTGTTTCCGCTGATTCAGTCTTGTTTTCAAGAATGAAAGTATCTGAAATTATTTATTTATCGGCGCAAGCAGCTCTTGTTTTTCATCAAATCCGGCAAAAGCCTGTTGCAGCGCGGCATCCACCGCGGGCAGTTGCGCGGCCACGGCGGCCTCGCGTTCGGCGTTGCGCGGGCGCTGGGCGGCGGCCCAGACGGGGGCAGGAAAGTGGCTGTCCCAGTCGTAGCGGGCAATGATGTGCCAGTGCAGGTGCGGCACGACGTTGCCCAGCGCGGCGAGGTTGATCTTGCCGGGTTGCAGTTGCCGGCGCAGCACCTGTTCGGCCAGCGCCACGGCGTCCATGCAGTGCTGGCGCTGGGCGGCGGCGAGGTCGGAAAACTCGGCCACGTGCGCGTTCCAGACGATGCGGTAGAAGGCGGGAAAGCCCGCCTCGTCGGCGCGGATGAGGCGCAGGTTGGCGCCTTGCCAGACGAGCTGGCCGCCCGCTTCGTTGCACAGCACGCAGGTCATAGCAGCACCTTCTCGATGCCGCCGTTGTTGGCGCGTTGCACGAATTCGGGCATCCAGTTCTTGCCGAGGATTTGGTTGCACATTTCGATGACGATGTAGTCCGCTTCCAGCAGGCCGGTCTGCAGGTCGTTGGCGTAGCGCGAGACGCCTTGCAGGCAGCTGGGGCAGCTGGTCAGGATTTTGATGTTGTCGGTGGCGCCGACGGCGCCGCTGTCGCGCAGCTGGGCTTCGCCCTTTTTGATTTCCTGCTCCTTGCGGTAGCGGATTTGCGTGGAGATGTCCGGGCGCGACACGCCCAGCGTGCCCGATTCGCCGCAACAGCGTTCGCTCTTGATGACCTTGTCGCCCACCAGCGCCCGCACGGTCTGCATCGAGTCGCCCTGCTTCATGGGGTTGTGGCAGGGTTCGTGGTACAGGTAGCCGCCCTGGCCTGCGGGCAGGGTGATGCCTTTTTCCAGCAGGTATTCGTGGATGTCCACGATGCGGCAGCCGGGGAAAATCTGGTCGAACTGGTAGCCGGCCAACTGGTCGTAGCAGGTGCCGCAGCTGACCACCACGGTCTTGATGTCCAGGTAGTTCAGCGTGGTGGACAGGCGGTGGAACTGCACCCGGTTGTCGGTAATCATCTTGTCCGCCTGCTCGAACTGGCCGCCGCCGCGCTGCGGGTAGCCGCAGCACATGTAGCCGGGCGGCATCACCGTCTGCACGCCCGTGTGCCAGAGCATGGCTTGCGTTGCCAGCCCCACTTGGCTGAACAGCCGCTCGGAGCCGCAACCGGGGAAGTAGAACACCGATTCCGTCTCGGACGTGGTGGTCTGCGGGTTGCGGATGATGGGGATGTAGTCCTTGTCCTCGATGTCCAGCAGGGCGCGGGCGGTTTTCGTGGGCAGGCCGCCGGGCAGCTTTTTGTTCACGAAGTGGATCACCTGCTCCTTGATGCTGGCCTTGCCCACGGTGGCCGGGGGGCGCTGCATTTGCGGCTTGGCGACGGTTTTGAGAACGTCCACCGCCAGCCGCTGGGCCTTGTAGCCGACGCCGACTACGCCGCTGCGCAGCAGCTTGATGGTTTGCGGCTCGGTGGTGTTGAGCAGCGCCATCGCCAGCTTGCTGCCGGGGTTGAAGCTTTTCTTGTCCATCTTGCGCAGCAGGTTGCGCATGTTCATGGATACGTCGCCAAAGTCGATCTTCACCGGACAGGGGGTGAAGCACTTGTGGCACAGGGTGCAGTGTTCGGCCACGTCTTCAAACTCCTGCCAGTGGTGGCTGGAGATGCCCCGGCGCGTCTGCTCCTCGTACAGAAAGGCTTCGACCAGCAGCGAGGTGGCCAGAATCTTGTTGCGCGGCGAATACAGCAGGTTGGCTCCCGGGATGTGCGTGTTGCACACCGGCTTGCACTTGCCGCAGCGCAGGCAGTCCTTGACCGATTCGGCAATCGCGCCGATGTCGCTTTGCTGCATGATGATCGACTCGTACCCCATCAGCCCGAAGCTGGGCGTGTAGGCGTTGGTCAGGTCGGCAAACATCAGCGCCTCGCGCGGCGATTCGGCGGGCACCAGGCCGCTCTTTTCACGAATCAGCTTGCCCCGGTTGAAGCGCCCGTGCGGGTCGATGCGCTTCTTGTAGTCGGCAAAGGGGGCCAGTTCTTCGTCCGAGAGAAACTCCAGCTTGGTGATGCCGATGCCATGCTCGCCCGAGATCACGCCGTCCAGGCTGCGGGCGAGCTGCATGATGCGGCCCACCGCCTCGTGCGCGGTTTGCAGCATTTCGTAATCGTCGCTGTTCACCGGGATGTTGGTGTGGACGTTGCCGTCGCCCGCGTGCATGTGCAGCGCCACCCACACGCGGCCTTTCAGCACGCGCTGGTGGATTTTGTTGAGTTCGGCCAGCACGGGCTGGAAGGCCTGGCCGCTGAAGATTTGCGCCATCGGTGCCTTGAGCTGGGTTTTCCAGCTGGCCCGCAGGCGATGCTCCTGCAAGTCCGGGAACAGCGTGGCGACGTTGGCCAGCCAGTCGGCCCACTGGGCACGCACCGTTTGCACCAGCGCCTGGGCCTGATGGACACGGTCTTCCAGCAGTTCGGCGGCGGAGATGCGGTCTTCGCTCTGGCCCAGCGGCAGCTCGCCCTGGGCGAGAAACTCCAGCAGCGCATCGCACAGCGCCAGCTTGTTGCGCAGGGACAGCTCGATGTTGATGCGCTCGATGCCGTCGGTGTATTCGGCCATGCGCGGCAGGGGAATCACCACGTCCTCGTTGATCTTGAAGGCGTTGGTGTGCTTGGAAATGGCGGCGGTGCGCTTGCGGTCCAGCCAGAATTTTTTCCGCGCCTCGCTGCTGACGGCGACAAAGCCTTCGCCGCTGCGCGTGTTGGCGATGCGCACCACTTCGCTGGTGACGCGGGCCACCTCGTCGGCATCGTCGCCCACGATGTCGCCCACCAACACCATCTTGGGCAGCTGGCCGTTGCCCTTCTTGCTCTTGGTGGCGTAGCCCACGGCTTTCAGGTAGCGGTCGTCCAGGTGTTCCAGGCCCGCCAGCAGCACGCCGCTGCGCTTCTGCTCCTCGAACATGTAGTCCTTGATCTCGACGATGCTGGGCACGGCCAGCTTGGCGCTGCCGAAAAACTCCAGGCACACGGTGCGCGTATGCGCGGGCATGCGGTGCACGACCCAGCGGGCGCTGGTGATCAGCCCGTCCGTGCCCTCTTTCTGCACGCCGGGCAGGCCGCTGAGGAACTTGTCCGTCACGTCCTTGCCCAGCCCTTCCTTGCGGAACTTGTGGCCGGGGATGTCCAGGCGCTCGGTACGCAGGGGCGTCTTGCCGTCGGCCTGGAAGTAGGCCAGCTCGAAACTGGCTACCTCGGCATCGTGAATCTTGCCCAGGTTGTGGTTCACGCGGGTAACTTCCAGCCACAGCCCGTCGGGCGTGACCATGCGCCAGGAAGCCAGGTTGTCCAGTGCCGTGCCCCACAGCACGGCCTTTTTGCCGCCGGCGTTCATGGCGATGTTGCCGCCGATGCACGAGGCCTCGATCGACGTGGGATCGACGGCAAAGACAAAGCCCGCCGCCTCGGCTGCCTCGGCCACGCGCTGGGTGACCACGCCCGCTTCCGTCCACACGGTGGGCACGGGTTTGTCCAAACCGGGCAGCTGCACCATCTCCACGGGGGTGATGGCGTCCAGCTTCTCGGTGTTGATGACCACGCTGCGCCAGGACAGCGGAATCGCCCCGCCGGTGTAACCGGTGCCGCCCCCACGGGGGATGATAGTCAGCTCCAGCTCGATGCAGCCCTGCACCAGGGCGGCCATTTCCACCTCGGTATCGGGCGTCAGGACGACGAAGGGGTATTCCACGCGCCAGTCGGTGGCGTCGGTCACGTGGCTGACGCGCGACATGCCGTCGAACTTGATGTTGTCCTTGTGCGTCAGCTTGCCCAGCGTCTTGCGCACCTGCTCGCGCAGCTGGCCGGCCTGGGCGAACATGCGCTCGAACTCCTGCACCGCCCGCTCGGCCGCCTGCACCAGCTCGCCCACCAGGGCGTCACGCTCGGCATCTTCCTGCGGCTGGCGGCGCTTCTGCACCTCGGCCAGCCGGTGGCGCATGGCCTGCACCAGCTGGCCGCGCCGCTCGCTGCTGTGCAGCAGATCGTCTTGCAGATAGGGGTTGCGCTGCACCACCCAGATGTCGCCCAGCACCTCGTACAGCATGCGGGCCGAACGGCCCGTGCGCCGCTCCGAGCGCAGCCGTTGCAGCACCTCCCAGGCACGGTGCCCCAGCAGGCGAATGACGATCTCTTTGTCGGAAAACGAGGTGTAGTTGTACGGAATTTCGCGCAGGCGGGCAGGCTGTGCTGCGGCGGCCAGCACAGCGGACTGTGCAATCGGTGCATTCATGGGGGTGGGGCGGGCTAAAGCCGGGTAGGGGCCGGGCACGGCGGCGGGCACCGGGCGGCCAGAACTTCAAAAGCTGGCGATTTTAAGCCAGGGGGCAATTCCCGCTGGGCCGGTTGTCCCGGCAAGCGGGCAGGGCTACCATCGAAAAATGTCGTCTACCTCTGCATGGCCCTACCCGCGCTGGATTGCCCACCGGGGCGCGGGCGCCCTGGCCCCCGAGAACACGCTGGAAGCCTTCCGCCTGGGCGCCCGGCACGGCTGGCGCATGTTCGAATGCGACGCCAAGCTGTCCGCCGACGGGGTGCTGTTTCTGCTGCACGACAGCACGCTGGAGCGCACCACCAACGGCCACGGCCCGGCAGGCCGGCACGGCATGGGGGCGTTGGCGCAACTGGATGCCGGCAGCTGGCACAGCCGCGCCTACGCCGGGGCCGCCATCCCCACGCTGGAAGCCCTGGTGCGGTTCTGCCTGGCCAACGGCCTGCTGCTCAACGTCGAGATCAAGCCCAACCCCGGCCAGGCGTGGCAGACCGGGCAGGCCGTGGGCGAGCTGCTTGCCCGCCTGTGGCCGGACGACCGGCCTGCGCCGCTGCTCTCGTCCTTCCACCCGTCGGCCCTCGACGGCGCACGCAGCACCGCCCCGGCGCTGCCGCGCGGCCTGCTGGTGGACGACTTTGCCACTGGCAGCACCGACGGCGATGCCGCCCTGGCCCAGGCCGCCGCGCTGGAGTGCCGCGCCCTGATCCTGAACTACCGGCTGTGGCTGGAACACCCCGCCCTGGTCGCCCAGGCGCACGGCGCGGCCCTGCGCTGCCTGGGCTATACGGTGAACGACCCTGCCGACGCCCGGCGCCTGATCGGGCTGGGCGTCGATGGCCTCATTACCGACCGCATCGAGCTTTTTGTTCCTGACTATCCGGGCGATTGCCGCTGAATGCGCCTGTTTTCCCTTCTCGTCGCACCTGTGAAGGCGGGAACTGCGCGGGAATAACTACTTTAAAAATAGCTTGTTCCGTATGAAAACAAAGGGATTCAGATAGTTCTATATCTGAATCCCTTTATCTATCATCGGTAAAAGCTACTTTATTTGATGCCCGCTGCCCGGTACGCCTGCTGGAGCTGGGCCACATTGTTCAGCAGCGCGGTGGGGCCGCTGCTGCCCATCAGGTACCAGCCCTTGGGGTCGAGAAACACCACCTGCCCCTTTTGCCCGGCGGGCGTGGCCCTGACCTGGGCGTTGTCGAACACCTTTGGCGACGGAATGATCTCCCCGCCGCCCGCTGCCGAACCGACGGCGGTGTTGCGGTCGATCACGTAAATCCACTGCGGTTGCAGCTTGGCCAGATCGTCGAAGGTATACGCCGGGCCGCCGCGTGCGGGCACATCCTGGGCGGTGAGGGCCGACTTCGCGCCCAGCACGTCGAACAGCAGGCCAAAGCGCGAGCCGGGCGCCTGCGGCATGATTTTTTCGTTGATCGCCATCAGCAGCACCCCCGGTGCGGCCTGGCTGGACAGGCGGCGCAGCTCGGCCACTTCCTGGTTGATTTTGTCTACCAGGGCTTTGCCTTGGGCCTGCTTGCCGTACAGCCTGGCGATGTCGGTGATGTTGCGCTCCAGGTCGTGCAGCAAATGATCGCCGCGTACGCTGAAATCCAGCACCGGGGCCAGTTTGCCCAGCGTTTGCGCTTTGGCGGCAGAGCGCCCGCCGACGATGATGAGATCGGGCCGGATTTTGCTCAGGGCATCGTAATCCGGCTCGAACAGCGAGCCGGCAACGGTATACCGGGCGGTGTAGTCCGCCAGGTATGCGGGGAACTGCGCCTGCGGGCCGCCTGCGGCGGGAATGCCCAGGGCCTGCAGGATTTCCAGAGCGCCCAGGTCGTAGGCCACCACGCGCTGGGGCGCCGTGCTGTGTGCGTGGGTGCTGTTCTGGGCAGTGGTCGTCGTAGTGGCGGAGGTCATTTGCGCTTGGGCCGCACCTGCGGACAATAGGGCAGCGGCGGCCAGCGCAAAAATGGGGCGGTTCATCACGGTGGGCATGGGTAGAGTCTCCAATATTCGATAAATAAAAAAAACCAGCCCTGGCATGGCAAGGGCTGGTTGCAAGCCGATCAATGGTGTTTAAAAGCCTGCCGTGACGTTGAACCAGTAGCGGCGGCCATCGTATTGAGCGTTGTAAGTGGCCTGGTCTACTTGCTTGTCAAACAGGTTATAGATGCCAGCGCCCAGCTTCACGTTCTTCGTCACAGCGTAATTCAGCCCCAGATCGACAAAGGTGAACGACGGTGTGCCTGGGACCATGGTGGTGCGGCTCAGGGATTCGGAGGTTTTGCTGCGGAAGTTCACCCGGCTCCAAACACCTAAACCCTGGGTAGCTTTCCAGTCCACAGTGGCGTTGAGCATGTGTTTGGGCATTTTGTTGAGCGGCTGACCTTTGAAGGCGCCGCTCTTTTGCTCCGAACGGGTATAGGTGTAGTTGGTTGCCAGGCGCAGGTCGTCACGAATAGACCAAGTGGCCGTGGCTTCAATGCCGCGCATATTGGCCTTGTCGACATTCACCCGGTTGCTGATGAATTTGTAAGCTGTACCGTCAATGACACAGTTACCTGTAACGATGGCTGTGCCGTTACCAGCTGTGTCCGAGCAATCGCGTATTTCAGTAATTTTGTCTTTGAAGTCGGTGTTGAACAGCGTGAAGCTGGTACTGAAGTTGTGGCGGTTGTCCCACAGCAGGCCAATTTCCTGGCTGGTGCTTTTTTCTGGTTTCAGGTTGGGGTTGCCGACAATAACGGCGGGGTCGCCACCGCCGCCAGTGATTTGTCCCCAGTCAGCCACGGCAGCGCGTAGCGCCGGTGCTTTGAAGCCGGTGGAGATGCCGCCCTTGACATTCAAATGCTCCGTCGCTTTCCACACACCGTACAGGCGCGGTGTCCAGTGCGTGCCGTAGTTTTCATCCTTGTTCATGCGCAGACCTGCCGTCAGCGCAAAGGTGTCGGTCATGCTCCATTCGTTTTCGGCAAACAACGCCCACTGGTAGCGTTTGAGCATACTGACCGGGTTCGCCGTGACCAGTTGGTTGCCCTGGTCTTCCAGTTTCTCGTGCTTGTACGAAACACCCAGGGTCATCAAATGTCGCCCGCCGCCCAGCGGTGCGGTCAGTTGGCTGTTGAACTCGGTGTTTTTGATGTTCATGTCCCGACCTGGGTTGTCGATTTCCTCCAACTGCAGGTAGGTGGTCGATGTACCCACGGCCCAGCGCCCGGTGTGAGTCAGGGCGTATAGCGTTTTGTCATAGTCGCTGTGCGAGACGGTATTGGGTTTGCCCCTGTTGAGTAGAGCCGCACTGCGGCCAGGCGTGGATGTGCGCTCTTGCTTGGTGTGGCTGGCTTCAAAGACAAAATCGTGGTCTTTATTCGGCGCGGCACTCAGTTTGATGGTGCCCGAGCTGGTGTCCTGCTTGTTGAAGCCATTGAGAAAGCGGTCTTCATTGCGGCGTGATTTCTGACCGTAGATTTGCAGGCCCAGCACATCATCCTTGATCGGCCCGCCCAGATAAAAGCCGCCCTGGTACATATCGCCAGCATCCGAAGCTTCCTGCTGGGTTGTTTCGGCCCGCAGTTCACCGGACCAGGCTTTCGGCACTTTGCGAGTAATGATGTTGATGACCCCACCCATTGCGTCCGAGCCGTACAGCGAAGACATCGGCCCGCGTACCACCTCGATGCGCTCGATGGCGCTGATCGGTGGCAACCATCCTTGCTCAATGCCCGGCCCGTCACTGTTGGGGCGAGTTTCGCGCGAGTTCTGACGTTTGCCATCCACCAAAATCATGGTGTAGCTGGCAGCCATGCCACGGATGCTGATGTCGCTGCTGCTGCCTCCGCCCGTTACCACCACACCGGGAACATCCTTCAACGCGTCGGTCACGTCACGGTAGGCCTTTTTCTCCAGTTCCTGGCGGGGGATGACGGTGATCGACGCGGGTGCGTCCTCGACTGCCTGCTCAAAGCCCGAAGCGGTAACGACCACTGCATCCAGCACTTGCGTGCTGTCTGCTGTCTGCTGCGCGAACACCGTAGAGGACAAACTCAGTGCCATCACAGCAGCGGCCACGGAGGAAAGGGAAGAAGTAGGGAATTGAGGGGTCATAGTTAATAAAGTAAATAAGAATTGTTATCGTTATTTTATTCATGATTCTTTACGAAACTTTGCAAAGAACCATGGATGTTGTATCCCGGCAACATTTCATTGCTTTCATGCGGTTGTATGCAACCGCAAAGCCTGCAAGCGCCTGCAAGCAATGAGCGCTTTGGTTACCCCTCTTGCGCCGCTGTAGCAGTTGTTAGCGCGGGGGGCTCCTAGCATCCGTGGGTTTTTGCAAAGGAGTTTCCCCATGGCCGTATCCCCCCCGTTTTTCAGCAAGCGCGAACCCGAACCCCTGCAGCCGCGCAGCCCCGGTGTGGGCAGCAGCCCGCTGGCCAGCGCCCCGCAACGCCCGGCCGGGGTGGCGTACAGCCCGGTCAGCGCTCCTGCGCAGGGCACGGCCCCGGAAGGGGGCAGCAAGCTCACCGTCGGGCCGAACATCAAGCTCAAGGGCGTGGAGATCACCGATTGCGACACTCTGGTGGTGGAGGGCACGGTCGAGGCCACGATGGATTCGCGCGTCATCCATATTGCCGAGCAGGGCGCTTTCCGTGGCGCGGTGGAGATCGACATTGCCGAGATTTACGGCAGCTTCGACGGCGACCTGACGGTGCGCGACAAGCTGGTGATTTTTGGCACGGGCCGCGTCAGCGGCAAGATTCGCTACGGCAAGCTGGTGATCGAGGAGGGCGGCCAGCTTTCCGGCGAGATTGCCGTGGGCACGGACAGCAAGCCCCGGCTGAAGGCCAGCATCGGCAACGGCACCCCGGCAGCGGTTGCGGCCACGCCTGCCGCTGCCGGGTAATTCACGGTTTCATGGTGATGCGGTGGCCGCGCCGCTTTGCTGTTGCAGCGCCCACATGCTGGCGTAGCGCCCGCCCTGGGCCAGCAACTGGGCGTGGCTGCCGCGCTCGACGATGCGGCCACCGTCCAGCACGATGATTTCGTGGGCATCGACCACGGTCGACAGGCGGTGGGCGATGACCAGGGTGGTCTTGCCTGCGGCGGCCTGGTGCAGCTCGGCCTGGATGGCGCGTTCGTTGGCCGAATCCAGGGCGCTGGTGGCTTCGTCGAAGATCAGAATCGGCGGGTTTTTCAGCAGCGTGCGGGCAATGGCCACGCGCTGTTTTTCTCCGCCGGAAAGTTTCAGCCCGCGTTCGCCCACGGTGGTGGCGTAGCCCTTGGGCTGGGCGGCGATGAAGTCGTGGATGCGGGCGGCGCGGGCGGCGGCTTCGATGTCTTCCTGGCTGGCGTTCGGCTTGCCGTAGGCGATGTTGAAGGCGATGCTGTCGTTGAACAGCACCGTGTCCTGCGGGACGATGCCGATGGCGCGGCGCAGCGATTGCTGGGTGACGGCGCGGATGTCCTGCCCGGCGATGGTGATGCGGCCCTGCTGGATGTCGTAGAAGCGGTAGAGCAGGCGGCTCAGGGTCGATTTGCCCGCGCCGGAGGGGCCGACGACGGCGACGGTCTTGCCCGCCGGTATCTCCAGGCTGATGCCGTGCAGGATGGGGCGTTCGGCCTCGTAGGCGAAGTGGACGTTCTCGAAGCGCACGGCGGGCGCGTCCAGCCCGGTCAGGGCGGTGGCGCCGGGGGCGTCCTGCACTTCCTGCTGCTTGTCCATGAGGGTGAACATCTTGTCCAGGTCGGTCAGGTTCTGCTTGATCTCGCGGTAGATCACGCCCAGGAAATTGAGCGGCATGTAGATTTGCAGCATGAAGGCATTGACCATGACCAGATCGCCCAGGGTGAGCTGCCCGTCCACCACCCCCTGCGTGGCCCGCCACAACATGGCGACCAGGGCCACGGCGATGATGAGCTGCTGCCCGCCGTTGAGCAGCGACAGGCTGCTGCGGCTCTTGAGCTGGGCGCGGCGCAGCTGCTCCAGGCTGGTGTCGTAGCGCTGCGCCTCGAAGGCTTCGTTGTTGAAGTATTTGACGGTTTCGTAGTTCAGCAGGGAATCGACCGCCTTGGTGTGCGCGGCAGAGTCGAACTGGTTGGCCTGGCGGCGAAACTGGATGCGCCATTCCGTCACCATGACGGTGAAGGCCACGTAGGCCACCAGAGCTGCCAGGGTGATGAGGGCAAAGCCGATGTCCAGCTTGTGCCCCAGCACGGACAGCACCAGCAGCACCTCGATCAGCGTGGCGACGATGTTGAAGAAGGCGAACGACACCAGCGATTCGATGCCGCGCACGCCGCGCTCGATGTCGCGGGTCATGCCGCCGGTCTGGCGCTCCAGGTGAAAGCGCAGGCTCAGGGCGTGCAGATGCCGGAAGGTGGACAGCGCAATCGACCGCGCCGCGCCGTGCGTGGCCTTGGCAAAGACAAATTCGCGCAGCTCGTTGAACAGCGAGTTGGCAAAGCGCAGCGCCCCGTAGGCCAGCAGCAGCCCCACGGGCACGACCAGCAGGGCCTGGGCGCTGGCGGCGGGCACGTCCATGGCGTCCACCAGCCGCTTCAAAACCAGGGGCACGCCGACGTTGGCGCTTTTGGCGGCGACCATGCAGGCAATGGCGATCAGCACGCGCCACTTGTATTGCCACAGATAGGGCAGCAGCCGGGCAAGGGTGCCCCAGTCGCCGGGGCGGGCAGAGTCCTGGCTCGGTTCAGCAGTGGGGCGCATGGGGGAGAATTTGCAGCTTCAACATTGAAGGAATTGTCTCCCATGAATACTGACAAATTCACCTTGCAAGCGCCGCCTGCCGATCAGGAGCTGGTACTCAAAGTGATTCCCATGCCGGCCGACTGCAACGCCAATGGCGATATTTTTGGCGGCTGGCTGATGTCGCAGGTCGATCTGGCGGGCTGCATCCTGCCCATGCGCCTGAGCCAGGGGCGCATGGCCACGGTGGCGGTGAAGGAGTTCTTGTTTACCCAGCCCGTGCGCGTGGGCGATCTGCTGTCGTTCTACGCGAAGATCGGCCGCGTGGGCACCACTTCGGTCACGGTGGAAGTGCAGGTGCTGGCCCAGCGGCTGGCCACGCAAAATGCCTATGTGCAGGTGGCGCACGCGGTGCTGACCTATGTCGCCATCGACGAAGAAGGCCGCCCGCGCCCGGTGGCGGCCTGATTGGGTTCGATTTTGCGTGCAGCAGCGCGGGTCAATGCCGCTCGCGCACCGTTACGTCCTTGTCGTGACTGATGGTGTGTTTGGCCGTGAACGCGCTGCTGGCTTGCGCCGCCAGCTCCTGTTGCCATAGCACCAGGCCGGGCTGTCCGCCCCAGGCCGTGTCGGCGGGCTGCGGGGTGTAGGCGGACTGCACGCGGATGGCGGCGTTTTGCGTCACCGGCGCGGCATCCAGCACCTGCACGGTGATGGCCCGGGGGTGGCGGTTTTCCACGGTAAAGCGGCGTTCAATGCTGCGCTCGCTGCGTCCGCTCATGAAGCCGGTGGCGCTGGTCAGTTCCTGCACCGGTTCGCTGCGCACGGCGATGCGGTCATCGCGGCCAAAGGACAGGCCCAGGCGTTCGAAATCGCTGGCCTGCGGGTCGAACCGGCCCTGGCCGACGGTGGCATTGTCGCGTTCCAGCGCAATCGGGCCTGCGGGCCAGTCGCCCGTCAATGTGGGCAGTTGCGCGACCAGCCAGGCGTGCGGCTCCAGCGCCGGGGCGGTGCGGGCCAGCAGGGTGACGGGCAGGCTTTGCGCTCCCAGGGCCAGGGTGACGCGCTCTCCGCCCGAAGGCACCGTCACCCGTTGCGGCAGGGCGAACTGCGTGGCGTAGGCGCCCTGCGTCGTCACCGGCTCGAAGCTGGGCAGCGGTGCGGCGGCGCTGCGCATGGTTTTGAGCATGGGGGCTGCCGGGGCCGGCATGGCATCGGCGCTCATGGCAGCCATGGCGGCTTCGGCCTGGGGCCGTGGGGGTTCGGGGGGCGGCACGTCCAGCGTCCAGGGGCGCGGCAGCGGCCCCTGGGTGGTCGTCAGGGGCTGGCCGGTGGACAGGGTCAGCGCCACGCCGCGCCAGTCCTCGCCCGTGGTCTGGGCCACCAGGGCCAGGCGCTCCAGCGTCACCTTGGCGCTGCTGCTGTCCAGGCGGGCGCGGTAGCTGGGCGACCAGCTCGGGCCGCGCACCTGGTAGGTCAGGCGCACGTCGGCATCGCTTGGCGTGGCCAGGGTGACGCGCACCACGGCCACTTCGGCGGCCTGCACGCTGCCTTGCTCGGCCTGCACGCGCTCCAGGGCGCGTTGGCGTTCTTCCAGCGTGCGCTGGGCCTGGTGCAGTTGCGTGAGGGTGTTCAGGGCCGAGCGGCGCAGCGCATCGGCCTTCGCGCCGATCTGGGCGTTGGCCGTGCCGTCCTTGGCAGCGGGGGCACCGGCCTGGGTGTTCAGCCAGGTCTGTGCCAGCTCCAGCGCCTGCACTTCGGCCTGGGCACGGGCCAGATCGTCCTCGGCGCTGCGGATGCGGCTGTCCAGCGCGTCGGCGCAGCCGGTGGCGATGCGGCGTTCCACCGTCTGCACGTTCACTTCGCCAATGCGCACGTTGCTGGCGCTGCGCACTTGCAGGCTGCGGGCATCCAGTTGCGCGGGCAGGCAGGCAAACACGGCCTGGGTGCTGCCTGCGGGCACTTGCAGCACCCGCTCCACCGTGGCGCTGCCGGGGTACAGCGTGACGGCGGCGATGGTGGAGGTGGCGCTGGCGGTGCTTTGCGCCCCGGTAGCGGGCGCGATGACCGCCAGAGCGGCCAGCGCCAGAGCGGAATGAAGAAAAGGGGACGATGGCATGGCGAGCAGCCCTTTATGTGCGAGGTTGGCTGCCGGACGTCGGCATGAAGTCAGCCGGAGGGCGGACAGCGGCAGCATGGTGGGGATGCTAACGGCTGCTGCTGCGCCGCTGTCGTATCTATTTGTCGCTGCCGGGGCAGAACTTCAGCATTCGCTGAAGTTAGGACGGCGTTTTTCCATAAACGCGGAAAACGCTTCTTTGGCCGCCGGGCCGCGCAGGAGCTGGCCGAAGGTCTGGCCTTCCTGGCTGATGCGTTCCAGCAGGGCGGGCTGCTGGCCCTGCTTCATCAGGCGCTTGGTGGCGACCAGGGATGCCAGGGGCTTGGCGGCCAGCTTGCGTGCCTGCGCCTGAGCGTAGGCGTTGCATTCGGTGGGCGGCAGCACGCGATTGACCAGGCCGACTTCCAGCGCGGCTTCGGCCATGAAAGGCTCGCCCAGCAGCAGGGCTTCAGCGGCGCGGTGGTAGCCCAGCATTTGCGGCAGCAGCAGGCTGGAGGCCGCCTCGGGGCACAGGCCCAGGTTCACGAAGGGCAGGGAGAAGGCGGCGTTGTCGCCCGCGTAGACCAGGTCGCAATGCAGCAGCAGCGTGGTGCCGATGCCGACCGCCGGGCCGCAGACCGAGGCCAGCATGGGCTTGCTGAAACCGACCAGGGCACGCAGGAAGCGGAACACGGGCGCATCTTCATTGGTGGGCGGGTTGTGCAGGAAGTCGCCAATGTCGTTGCCGGCGCTGAACACGGCCACGTCGCCCTGGAACACCAGCACGCGCGTGGCCGGGTCGGCATCGGCCTGGGCCAGCGCATCGGTGAGCTGGGCGTACATGGCTTCGGTGAAGGAGTTTTTCTTCTCCACGCGGTTGAAGGTGATGGTGGTGACACCGGCTTCGGTGTGGATGAGGAGGTCTTGGTGCATGGGGGTCATTCCTTGTAGTAAACGATTTGGTGGCTGGTGGCCAGCAGTAGGCCGCCAGCGTCCCAGATTTGCGCGGTCTGGTCAAAAAAGCCGTTGCGCAGCGCCTGCGCGTCGGCCTGGCCCAGCACATGGGCGTCGCCCTGGGCGGCCAGCTGGGCGCTGTCGGCGTGAAAGTAAACGGTCAGCGACACGGTGCCCACAGGCACGGGCCGTGCGCGGTGCAGCCAGACACGCGGGATGAAAACATCGCACAGCGCCGTCAGGCTGGCGAAGTCCAGCGGGCGCGGCGGCACGTCGCGCACCCACAGGCGGCTTTGCGTGGGGTGCTGGCCGTCGTCCCAGGTGGCGGGCAGGTTGCCGCTGACCATGCGCCAGTCGTAGCGTTGCAGCCAGGGCATGGCGCGGCGGGCGTCGAATGCGGGGCAGTCCAGTGCCGGAGGCACGGCGGGGGCGGCGATCACGTCGGCGCTGACGGTTGCGCGGCGTATGGCCGTCACCACCGTGGCGGTGCTGGAGACGACTTCCGCGCCGGTTTCGGCATCCGTCTGGCGCAGTTCCACCAGCCAGTGCTGGGTGGTGCGGTTGGTGCGCACGGCGCGGGGCACGAGGTGCATGGCGCCATCCTTCACCGGCCCGGCAAAGTTCACCGTGAGCGACAGCGGCTGGCCCAGGCAGTCCGGGTGTTGCAGCACGCTGTGCAGCAGCAGGGCGGCGGTGGCACCGCCGTAAGGGCCGACCATGTTGGCGTAGCCCGCATGGGTGTGGGCGACAAAGCTGCCATCGGCCTGGGGCTGAAGGTGCAGCATGGCGTCCAGGGGGTGTTGCTGGGTCATCGCGATTCCTTGGGGTGAAAAATGTCTTTAAGAGTAGTAGCTTCCATCGCATGAATTTAAAGGATTTCAGATATAAAAATACCTGAAATCCAATGAATGCAAGCGGTAAAAGCTCCTTTTAAAGAAGTAAATCGTCTTCGTAAAAAAACCCGCCAGGGCCAGGCCGCAGGCGGGTAAACGCAATGAACTACTTATTTGGCAAGGCGGTTTACAGCGCCTCGAAAATCCCGGCTGCGCCCTGGCCGGTGCCGATGCACATCGTCACCATGCCGTACTTGCGCTTGTGGCGGCGCAGGGCGTGGATGGTGGTGGCAGCGCGGATGGCGCCGGTGGCGCCCAGCGGGTGGCCCAGGGCGATGGCGCCGCCCATCGGGTTCACGTTGGCCGGGTTCAGGCCCAGGGTGTTGACGACGGCCAGCGACTGGGCGGCAAAGGCTTCGTTCAGCTCGTACCAGCCGATGTCGTCCGATTGCAGACCGGCGTAGCGCAGTGCGGCGGGAATGGCCTCGATGGGGCCGATGCCCATGATTTCCGGCGGCACGCCACGGGCGGCGTAGCTGACGAAGCGGGCCAGGGGCGTGAGGCCGAATTGCTTCACGGCCTTTTCGCTGGCCAGGATCAACGCGCCTGCGCCGTCGCTGGTCTGCGAGCTGTTGCCGGCGGTGACGCTGCCGCGTGCGGCAAACACCGGGCGCAGTTTTGCCAGCCCTTCCAGCGAGGTGTCGGGGCGCGGGCCTTCGTCCAGGTTCACGGTGCGGCGTGTTTCGATCACTTCGCCGGTCGCCAGATTCGGGCTGCGGTCGATGATTTCAAACGGCGTGATCTCGTCGGCAAACTCGCCTGCCTGTTGGGCTTTGATGGCCCGCAGGTGCGATTCCAGCGCAAAGGCGTCTTGCGCTTCGCGGCTGACTTTCCACTGCTGGGCGACTTTTTCAGCGGTCAGGCCCATGCCGTAGGCAATGCCCACGTCTTCATCGCGGGCGAACACGGCGGGGTTGAACGATGGCTTGTTGCCGCCCATGGGCACCATGCTCATGGATTCGGCGCCACCGGCGATCAGCACGTCGGCCTCGCCCACGCGGATGCGGTCGGCGGCCATCTGGATGGCGGTGATGCCCGAGGCGCAGAAACGGTTCACCGTCACGCCGCCCACGGGGTGGGGGAAGGCCAGGCCCATGACGATACGCGCCATGTTCATCCCCTGTTCGCCTTCGGGGAAGGAGCAGCCGATGATGCTGTCCTCGATCGCCTTGGGGTCGAGCGTGGGCACCTGTGCCATCGCGCCGCGCACGGCGGCCAGCAGCAGATCGTCCGGACGGGTGTTTTTGAAATAGCCACGGCCCGAGCGCCCGATAGGGGTGCGCGTAGCGGCAACGATGTAGGCTTCTTGAACTTGTTTCATAGTGATATTTCTCCTTGCCGCATTAGTTGCGCACAGGCTTGCCGGTGTTGAGCATCCCCAGGATGCGCTCGTGCGTCTTGGGCTGGGCGATCAGGTGGCAGAAGGCCTTGCGCTCCAGCGCCAGCAGGTATTCCTCGGTCACCAGGGTGCCGCCGTCCACTTCGCCGCCGCAGACCACTTCGGCAATCATGCGGGCGATCTTGAAGTCGTAGGCGCTGATGAAGCCGCCGTCGCGCATGTTCACCAGCTGGGCCTGGATGGTGGCAATACCGTTGCGCCCGGCCACGGGGAACAGGCGCTTGACGGGGGCACGCCAGCCGCTGGCGGCCAGGGCCTTGGCCTCGTTGATGGCGGTGAACAGCACTTCGTCCTTGTGCGGCACGATCACGTCGCTGTCCAGCAGGTAGCCCAGCTTGCGTGATTCGATGGCGCTGGTGCCCACCTTGGCCATGGCGGCGGCGGTAAAGCCTTCGGTCAGGAAGGGCAGGATGTCCTTGCTGGTGCTTTGCTGCATCTTCTCGGCAGCGCGGCGGGCGATGTAGGTCAGGCCGCCGGCACCGGGAATCAGGCCCACGCCCACTTCCACCAGGCCGATGTAGCTTTCCATGTGCGCGACACGGCGGGCGCTGTACACAGCCAGCTCGCAGCCGCCGCCCAGGGCCATGCCGTGGATGGCCGAGACGACCGGCACCTGGGCGTAGCGCAGGCGCATCATCAGGGCTTGCAGTTCGCCTTCGATGCTGTCGATGGCATCCGCGCCGCCGACGACGAAGGCCGGCATGGTGGCTTCCAGGTCAGCACCGACGGAGAACGGCGCATCGCCCGACCAGATGACCATGCCCTGGTATTCGTTTTCGGCCAGCTCGACGGCTTCCATCAGGCTTTCCATCACTTCGGGGCTGATGGCGTGCATCTTGTTCTTGATGCTGGCGATCAGCACCTGGCCGTCCAGCGTCCAGGCACGCAGGGCCTTGTTTTCAAACAGCGTGGTACCGGCGGTTTTCCAGTCGGGCAGGCTGTCTTCGCCCAGCAGTTTTTCAGGGAACAGCTGGCGCTCGTACACGGGCAGCACGCGGCGGGCGACGAACTTCTGTTCGGCAGCATTCCACGAACCTTGTGCGGTGTGCACGCCACCGGCTTCGGCCACGGGGCCTTCAAACACCCACTTGGGCAGCGGCGTGTTGCACAGGGCTTTGCCGGCGTCGATGTCTTCTTGCACCATCTTGGCCACTTGCAGCCAACCGGCTTCCTGCCACAGCTCAAACGGGCCTTGCTTCATGCCGAAGCCCCAGCGCATGGCCTGGTCCACGTCGCGGGCGGATTCGGCAATCGTGCCCAGGTGGATGGCGGCGTAGTGGAAGCTGTTGCGCAGAATGGCCCACAGGAACTGGCCGGGTGCGCCTTCGGCGTTGCGCAGCAGTTGCAGGCGCTCGGCCGCCGGTTTTTTCAACATGCGGGCGTACACGTCGTCGGCTTTTTGGCCGCCGGGTACGTAGTCTTCGCTCTCCAGCTCAAAGCGCAGGATGTCGCGGCCCACTTTTTTGTAGAAGCCTTTTTTGGTCTTTTGGCCCAGGTGGCCCAGCTCAATCAGCTTGGCCAGCACGGCGGGGGTTTCAAAGCTGCCGTAGAAGGGGTCGGTCTCCAGGCTCAGGTTGTCCTGCAGCGTCTTGATGACGTGGGCCATGGTGTCCAGGCCCACCACGTCGGCGGTGCGGAAGGTGCCCGACGAGGCGCGGCCCAGCTTTTTGCCGGTCAGGTCGTCCACCACGTCATACGAAAGGCCGAAGTTTTCCACCTCTTTCATGGTGGAGAGCATCCCGGCAATGCCGATGCGGTTGGCGATGAAGTTGGGCGTGTCCTTGGCCCGCACCACGCCTTTGCCCAGGCCGCTGGTGACGAAGGCTTCGAGCTGGTCCAGCACCACGGGCTGGGTGGTGGGCGTGGCGATCAGTTCCACCAGCGGCATGTAGCGCGGGGGGTTGAAAAAGTGGATACCGCAGAAACGGGGCTTGATCGCCTCGGGCAGCACTTCGGAGAGCTTGGTGATCGACAGGCCCGAGGTGTTGGATGCCACGATGGCGTGCTTGGCCACGAAGGGGGCGATCTTGGTGTACAGGTCCAGCTTCCAGTCCATGCGCTCGGCAATGGCTTCGATCACCAGATCGCACTCTTTCAGGAGCTTGAGGTGTTCTTCGTAGTTGGCCGCCTGGATCAGATCGGCATCTTCGGCCACGCCGATGGGCGAGGGCTTGAGCTTTTTCAGGTTGGCGATGGCCTTGGTGACGATGCCGTTTTTCGGGCCTTCCTTGGCGGGCAGGTCGAACAGGATGACGGGCACTTTCACGTTCACCAGATGGGCGGCGATCTGCGCCCCCATCACGCCCGCGCCGAGAACGGCGACTTTTTTCACGTTGAATCGGGTCATAACTTAGGTTTCCTTGTTATTGCACGCGCACCCAGGTCTGGGTACGGCCAAAGGGGCCGATGGAGCCGCGCACTTCCAGCTTCTGACCGCCTTCGATGGGGGTCAGGCGCAGGGTGTAGAACTTGCCGTTTTCGGGGTCGAGAATCTTGCCGTCCTCCCACACATCCTTGTCGGCGGCTTTCTTCGCGCCCTGGATGATGGGCAGGCCCACCATCGGCTGGTTCTTCAGTGCGTCCTTGCATTCCACGCACAGGGCCTTGGGATCGGCGCCGGGGCGCAGGAGCTGGTCGATGCGGCCTTCCAGCACGCCGCCCTGGTCGGCAATGACGATTTGCGACTTGGGCTGGCCGGTCTTGTCGTCCATGCTCTTCCACGTACCGACGGGCGTCATCTGGGCCAGGGAGGGCAGGGCCAGGGCGGATAAAGCAATAGCTGCCAGCGCTTGCAGTTTCTTCATTTCAAATATCTTTCTATTCAAAAATAAGGCGTAGCAAGCGCTACGCGCTATTATTTTCTAAGAACCTGTTCGTGAACAGGTTCTAACGATCAGGCCAGGGCGGCGTCCGTATCCATCAGCACCTTGCTGCCGGCGCGGGCCGTGCGCATCAGCAGCACGGTTTCGGGGAACAGCTTGGCGAAGTAGAAACGGGCGGTTTGCAGCTTGGCGGTGTAGAACGGGTCGGTGCTGCCGTTGGCAATGGCACGCAGCGACACTTGCGCCATGCGGGCGAACAGGTAGCCGAACACCAGGTGGCCGGCCACGCGCAGGTAATCGACGGCGGCAGCGCCCACTTCGTCGGGGTTCTGCATCCCCTTGAAGCCGATTTCGGTGGTGAACTTGGTCATCTGCTCGCCCAGGATGGCGATGGGGTTGATGAACTCGGCCATCTTCTCGTTCACGCCTTCTTCCTGCACCAGTTGGCCCACCAGCTTGCCGAATTTCTTCAGCGTGGCGCCCTGGTTGCCCAGCACCTTGCGGCCCAGCAAGTCCAGCGACTGCACGGTGTTCGTGCCTTCGTAGATCATGTTGATGCGGTTGTCGCGCACGAACTGCTCCATGCCCCACTCTTTGATAAAGCCGTGGCCGCCGAACACCTGCATGCACGCATTGGTGGCGATGTGGCCGTTGTCGGTCACGAAGGCCTTGACGATGGGGGTCAGCAGGGCGACCAGCTCTTCGCTGTCGGCACGCACTTTTTCATCGGGGTGGCTGTGCGCCTTGTCCAGCAGCAGGGTGCAATAGACCTGCAGGGCGCGGGCGCCTTCGGCGTAGGCCTTGGCGGTCAGCAGCATCTTGCGCACGTCGGGGTGGACGATGATCGGGTCGGCATCCTTGTCCTTGGCCTTGGTGCCGGACAGGCTGCGCATCTGGATGCGGTCCTTGGCGTAGGCCAGGGCGTTCTGGAAAGCCACTTCGGTCAGGCCCAGCGACTGGTTGCCCACGCCCAGGCGGGCGGCGTTCATCATGACGAACATGGCGGCCAGGCCCTTGTGCGGCTGGCCCACCAGGGTGCCGACGGCGCCGTCGATGGCGATTTGCGCAGTGGAGTTGCCGTGGATGCCCATCTTGTGCTCGATACCGGTGCAGAAGATGGGGTTGCGTTCGCCCAGCGAACCGTCGGCCTTGATGTTGAACTTGGGCACCACGAACAGGCTGATGCCCTTGCTGCCCTTGGGCGCATCGGGCAGGCGGGCCAGCACCAGGTGGATGATGTTTTCGGCCACGTCGTGTTCACCGGCGCTGATGAAGATCTTGTTGCCGGTGATCTTGTAGGTGCCGTCGCCCTGCGGCTCGGCCTTGGTGCGCAGCAGGCCCAGGTCGGTGCCGCAGTGGGGTTCGGTCAGGCACATGGTGCCGGTCCACTCGCCGCTGACCAGCTTGGGCAAATAGGTTTTCTTTTGCTCGTCGGTGCCGTGGGCCAGCAGGGCTTCGTAGGCGCCGTGCGACAGGCCGGGGTACATCGTCCAGGCCTGGTTGGCGCTGTTGAGCATTTCGTACAGGCACTGGTTCACGGTGTGGGGCAGGCCCTGGCCGCCGAACTCGGGGTCGCACGACAGGGCAGGCCAGCCGCCTTCCACGTAGGTGGCGTAGGCTTCCTTGAAGCCCTTGGGCGTGGTCACGCTGTTGTCCTGCTTGTTGTGCGTGCAGCCCTCGGCGTCGCCGCTGATGTTCAGCGGGAAAGCCACTTCGGCGGCGAACTTGCCCGCTTCTTCCAGCACGGCGTTGATGGTGTCGGCGTCGGTGTCGGCATGGGCGGGCATGGCCTTGAATTCGGCTTCGACGTTGAACACTTCGTGCAGCACGAATTGCATGTCGCGCAGGGGCGGGTTGTAAGTAGGCATAAGGACTCCTTGGCGAAAAAGGGTGGGGTGAGGGGATAAAACCGGGAAGGGGAAGGAAAAAGGGAGGGCGGTCGGGTCAGTCCACCCTGGCGCCGTTGCGGCGCAGGATGTTTTCAAACCCGGCCAGGGCGCGGGGCACGGAATCCTTGCGCCCCAGAAAGCGCACGTCGTAGTGCAGCACCAGAATCAGGCCGTGGATTTCAAACAGCAACTGGCAGGGGTCGGCATCGGCGTTCAGATGGCCCGCCGCCTGCGCCTGCTCGATGGCGCGGCGCAGCGCGGCGTGCCAGGTGTTGAAGGAGGCGACCAGGGCATCGCGCACCGCGCCTTCGCGCTCGCTGAATTCCACGGCACCGCTGATGTAGATGCAGCCCGAATCCAGCTCGATGGTGGTGCGCTGCATCCAGTTGCCGAACATGGCCCGCAGACGGGGCAGGCCCTTTTCGGCCTGCAGGGCGGGGTAGAACACGTCTTGCTCGAAGCGGTGGTGGTACTCGCGCACCACGGAAATCTGCAGCTCTTCGCGAGAGCCGAAGTGGGCGAACACGCCCGATTTGCTCATGCTGGTGGCTTCGGCCAGCCCGCCGATGGACAGGCTTTCCAGTCCATGGTGGGTGGCAATGTTCAGCGCGACATCGACGATATGCGCCTTGGTCTGCTGCCCCTTGGCCATGGGGCGTGTTGCGCCAGCCGTGGCCGTGCGTTTCAGGGAGGGAAGGGAAGGGGTACGTGGCATAAAAAATAAATAAAACGAACGTTCGTTCTATTTATCTTAAGCCACAGTACGAGGAGAAAAACTAGGGAAAACCCGAAATTGCAGTGTTTCCTGCCGAACTACACCAGCATGGCCAGGCTGGCGTCCAGATGCTCTGTCGGCAAACGCTTGAAACCGGTGCGCACAAAGCGCAGCCAGCGCCCCTGCACAAACGCCATCAGCACATTGGCGGCCACCTGCGCATCCTGGGTCGGGGAGTGGGAGCCGAGCGCCCCTGCAGCCGGGCGCAGGCACTGGCGCAGTGCCGATTCCACCTTGTCGAACAACTGGTTCATGCGGGCTTGCAGGCGCTCGTTTTCGCCTTGCAGGGCATCGCCCACCATCATGCGCACCATGCCCGGGTTCTTCTCGGCAAATTGCAGCAGCACTGCGGCAATCTTGCTGGCGCGGGCGCGGCCTTCCTCTGCGCTCAAGGTGCCGAGTACGGCGTCTTCCCCGGCAATCTGCTGCACCAGTGCCAGCAAGGTCTGCTCGATGAAATCCAGCAGACCTTCCAGCATCTGCGCCTTGCTGGCAAAGTGGCGGTACAGCGCGGCCTCGCTCACCTGCAGCCGCTTGGACAGGGCCGCCGTGGTGATGCGCTCGTTACCCGGCTCTTGCAGCATGGCGGCCAGGGTTTGCAGAATCTGCGCTCTGCGTTCACCGGGCTTGAGGCGCTTGCGTGGGGCGGAAGTGGTATCTTGGGAAGGCGCGGTCGTCATATTGGAATATTTTGTTACTGATTGCAGATCATCGTGCCATAGGCCTGATCCGTCAAAATTTCCAACAACATGGCGTGCGGCACTCGGCCATCGACGATGTGTACGGCATGAACGCCTGCCTTGGCCGCGTCGATGGCTCCGGCGATCTTGGGCAGCATCCCGCCGGAAATCGTGCCATCGGCCACCAGCTCGTCAATCTGCCTGGCCGTCAAGGTCGGCAGCAACTGCCCGGCCTTGTTGAGCACACCGGGGATGTTGGTCAGCAGCAGCAGTTTTTCCGCCTGCAAGGTGGTGGCCAGACGGCTGGCCACCACGTCGGCGTTGATGTTGTAACTTTCGTTTTCTTCGCCGAAGCCGATGGGGCTGACCACCGGGATGAAGGCATCGTCCTGCAAGGCCTTGACCACGCTGGGGTCGATGGCCACGATGTCGCCCACCTGCCCCACGTCGTGTTCGACCTGCGGGTTCTGGTGGTCGAGCATCTTGAGCTTCTTGGCGCGGATCATGGCGCCGTCGCGCCCGGTCAGGCCCACGGCCTTGCCGCCCGCCTGGTTGATGAGGCCGACGATGTCCTGCTGCACCTCGCCGGCCAGCACCCATTCCACCACTTCCATCGTTTCGGCATCGGTCACGCGCATGCCCTGGATGAAGTGGCCTTGCTTGCCCAGGCGCTTGAGCGCCGTCTCGATCTGCGGCCCGCCGCCGTGGACGACCACAGGGTTGATGCCCACCAGCTTGAGCAGCACCACATCCTCGGCAAAAGCGCGTTGCAGCGCCGGATCGGTCATGGCGTTGCCGCCGTACTTGATGACCATGGTTTTGCCATGGAACTTGCGGATGTAGGGCAGGGCCTGGGCCAGGATGTCGGCTTTGGCATGGGGGGGAATGGAGGGGAGCGTCATGGTGTTCGGGTGACTAACGGCAAAACAGCAGGTGCGATTGTGGCCCAAGAATACGCCATTCAAGCGTGCGCGGCGGCGGGGTTCTCATCGTATACCGTGCGCTGGTATCCGCTCACTAACTTGGTCAGCACCTGGTCGATTTGCGCTACATCGCCTAGCTTGGCGGCGGTGCGGATTGCCAGCAAGTCGGGCAGCAATAGAGTCCAGGGCAAAAAACCTTCGTGGGCCTTCATGATGCGCGGGTGCTGGGTGCTTTCGGGGTTGTCGCCGATCAGCAGCTCTTCATAGAGCTTTTCTCCTGGGCGCAGCCCGACCACGTCAATGGCAATGTCGCCGCCGGGATGTGCTGCATCACGCACGCGCAAGCCGGACAGTTCCACCATTCGCCGTGCCAGATCAATGATCTTCACCGGCTGGCCCATATCCAGCACGAACACCTCGCCGTCTTGCCCCATGGCGCCGGCCTGCAGCACCAGTTGGGCAGCTTCCGGAATCGTCATGAAGTAGCGGGTGACGTCCGGGTGGGTGACCGTCAGCGGCCCGCCCTGGCGCAGTTGTTTTCTAAACAGCGGCACCACGCTGCCACTGCTGCCCAGCACATTGCCAAAGCGCACCATGCAGAACCGTGTGCGATTGGGGATGGGCGGCAGCCCCTCGGCTTCATCGATCGCGCTGAAATCCACGGCTTGCGCATCGGCCAGGGATTGCAGCACCAGCTCTGCCATCCGTTTGGTGGCGCCCATGACGTTGGTGGGCCGTACCGCCTTGTCGGTGGAGATGAGAACAAAGTTCTCCACCCCGACTTCCATTGCTGCCCGTGCGGTGTTCAGGGTGCCGAACAGGTTGTTCAGCACGCCTTCTGAAGGGTTGCTCTGCACCAAAGGGACGTGCTTGTACGCTGCGGCGTGGAAGACCGAGTGCGGCTGGTATTGCGCAAACACCGCACGTAAACGGCGCAGGTTGCGAATACTTGCCAGCTTGGGCAACAGTTCCACGGCCAATTCTTGCCGGGCGCACAGGACGCTTAACTCCTGGTGAATGGCGTACAGGCCGAACTCGTTGTGTTCCACCAGGACCAGCTGGAGTGGCTGCTCCTGCACGATCTGGCGGCACAGCTCGCTGCCAATGCTGCCGCCTGCGCCCGTGACCAGCACCACCTTGCCGCGCAGGTTCCTGGCGAGTAAGGTCGCGTCGGGCTGCACCGGCGCACGGCCAAGCAGGTCTTCAATGTCCAGTTCCTGAAAGTCGGCCACCGACACTTTGCCGGAAGCCAGATCGACCATCCCCGGCAAGGTGCGCACATGCACCGGCAAAGGCTGCAACCGGCCAATGATGGCGTGGCGCTGCTGGCGCGACAGGGACGGAATGGCCAGCAAAATATCGGTGATGCCGTGCCGCTGCACGAACTTTTCCAAATGGCGTGCTGCGATGATGGGCAGGCCGTTGATGGAGCGGCCGATTTTTTGCGCATCGTCATCCACAAAGCCGCGCACGACAAATTCGCGTATCACGCTCATGGCGAAAGCGGTTTGTACGCCCGCCTCGCCCGCGCCATAGATCAATAATTGCCCCTTGGCCTTTTCCTGTCCCGCCCCGGCTACCTGAAGCAATCCATAGCGGGCCAGCACGCGCCAGCCACCGGCCAGCAGCAAAAACACCAGCGGCTGGATCAGGCCCAGGCTGCGTGGTACCCCTTGCCAGCGGGCGATGAGCAATACAGCAAAAAATACACTGCCGTAGATGCCGACGGCCATCGCCGTGGCTGCCAGCGCCCGCATACCGGCGTATCGAAAAACCGCCCGGTACAACCCCAGCCGAATGAATATGGGCACAAACAGCAGGGCTGCTGCATACGTATTGAGCTGCTGCTGGACCGGGGTGCCCACCTGCTCGATACGCAGGTAAAACGCCAGCCATACGGCTACCAGTGCTGCCAGCACATCCGCCAGCAGCGCCAAAGCCTGCTTGGCGCGGCGGGACCAGGACAGCAGCGGGGTGAGGATGGTGTTCAAGGGCATGAGCGACTCTGGATCAAAGCGCCGCAGCGGCATTACGCGGCAGTAGCCTGTTGCATGACCTGTGCAATTACCGTACAGGTTTTGTCCACTTCGGCCTGGGTCAGCGTAGGGTGAACGAGAAACATCATGCTTGTTGCGCCCAGTGCGTGTGCGGCGGGCAAAGGGGCCGCAGGCCGCCAGCCGGTGCCGTCAAAGGCTTTTTCCAGGTAGACCTCGGAGCAACTGCCCTGGTAGCACGGCACGCCCAGGGCATTGATTTCTGCCACGATGCGGTCGCGGCTCCAGCCTTGCGCCAGTTTTTCCGGGCGCACATAGGCGTAGCACTTGTAGTGTGCGTGCCGCATCCCGGCGGGCACCGCGGGAACGTGCAGCGCCGGGCAGGCGCCGCAGGTCGCCCAGATCTGCTCTGCATGGCGTGTGCGTGCGGCCGTCCAATCGGCCATGCGTTGCAGTTGGATGCGCCCCACTGCCGCCTGCATTTCCAACATGCGCCAGTTGGTGCCAAAGCTTTCATGCAGCCAGCGAAAACCCGGGGCGTGTTCGCGTTCGTAGACGGCGGCATAGTTTTTTCCGTGGTCTTTGAAGCTCCACATGGTTCGCCACAGCGCTTCGTCATTCGTCGTCACCATGCCGCCCTCGCCGCCCGTGGTCATGATCTTGTCCTGGCAAAAGCTCCACGCGCCCACGTGGCCGATGCTGCCTACGCTGCGGCCCTTGTATTGGGCGCCGTGCGCCTGGGCGCAGTCCTCGATCACTTTCAGGCCATGGGTTTCAGCCAGTGCCATGATGGCATCCATATCGCAGGGCCAGCCGGCCAGATGCACGCAAATGACGGCGCGGGTCCTGGGCGTGAGTACCTGGGCAATGGTGGCGGCGCTGAGGTTGCCGCTGTCCGCTTCCACATCGGCAAACACCGGCGTGGCCCCGGCATTGACCACGCAGGAAATGCTGGCAATAAAGGTGCGCGGCGTGACCACCACTTCATCGCCGGGGCCAATGCCCAGCGCTTTCAGCGCCACATCCAGCGCCAGCGTGCCGTTGGCCAGGGCCACCGCGTAGCGCGTACCGGCCCAGGCTGCAAATTCCTTTTCAAATTCGCGGCACTCTGTGCCTGTCCAGTAATTGACTTTGTTGGACAGCAGCACATTGCGCACCGCATCGGCCTCTTGTGCGGTAAAGCTGGGCCAGGGGGAAAAGGGGGTGTTCAGCATATTTTTAAAAATTCAAGAAAAACAGGCGACTAACGCTGTAATGGACGGGCCGGATTGCCCACCACCGTCACCCCCGGCGGCACGCTTTTGGTCACCACTGCCCCCATGCCGACCACTGCGCCGCGCCCGATCACCAGCGGCTTGCCGGGCAGGCCCTGCTTGAGGATGGCCCCGGTGCCAATATAGGCATGGTCTTCGATCACCACATTGCCGTTGCATTTGACGCCTGGGGCAAAAGTGACGAAATCGCCCACCACGCAGTCGTGGGCCACATAACTGTAAATATTGGCGTGGAAACACCGCCCAATGCGGACATTGCTGGTCAGGGTGACGAAGGGGCACAGGATGGCTCCCTCGCCCAGTTCTACCTCGTCCATGCGCACTGCGTTGGAGGCCGAAACGGCCCAGGGCAACACACCGTCTTGCGTGCAGCGCAGCGCCAGTTTTTCGCGCACGGCGCTATTGGCAATGGCCAGCACCGCATGGCGCTGGCGGGCTGGTTCGGCCAAGAACTGTGCGTAAGTGAGCAGACGATGGCCATTGATCGTGGCAGGCCCCGGCGCATCGTCTACAAATACCAGCCGATCGGCCCCTTCCCCGATTTGGGCCAGCTGCTGGCGGGCCAAAGGTATCACTTCGCGGCCAAAGCCACTCATGCCATACACGGCGAATAAATCTTGCAATGCCGCCATAAAACCTCTTGATTGAAAAAGAATAGCTGTTTCCGTTTTTGTACAAAGGGTTCAATAGATATTCGTTCTTGAAATCTTTGTGTGAAAAGCGGAAGAAGCTATCTTTATTTACTACCAGTGAACTTGTCCATGGTCGCTTCGCCGGCAGCACTGATGCCCTCGCGCACCAATACCTTCTTCACTGTCAGCCACAGAATTTTCATGTCCAGTGTCAGCGATTGGTGATCGACGTACCAGGTGTCCAGCGCGAACTTCTCGTCCCAACTGATCGCATTGCGGCCATTGACCTGCGCCCAGCCCGTCACGCCCGGGCGCACCGCATGGCGGCGTGCCTGCTCGGGAGAATACAGCGGCAGATACTCCATCAGCAGCGGACGCGGCCCGACCAGACTCATATCGCCCTTGAGTACGTTCCACAGCTCCGGCAGTTCGTCCAGGCTGGTGGAACGCAGAAAACGGCCAAATGGCGTCAGGCGCTCGGCATCCGGCAGCAAGGCGCCATTCGGCCCGCGTGCATTCGTCATCGTGCGGAACTTGACCATTTCAAACGGCTGGCCGTGCAGCCCTGGCCGTATCTGGCGGAACAACACCGGACTGCCCAGCTTGCGGCGGATAAGCAGGCAAAGAATCAGCAGCGGTAGTGCAAGTGCAATAAGACCGAGCAGGGCGGCGGTGAAGTCGAAGATGCGTTTCATTTTTACTTGTCCAGCAGCAGGCGAATCAGGCGGTTATTTACCTCATGCACGTCAAACCGCTCTTCCGCCAGACGGCGGCTGGCTTGTCCCATTTTGGCAATCGAATCAGGCTGTTCGATGAATAACCGCATTTTTTCTGCTAGTGCCTGGACATCGCGGGGCGGTACCAGAAAGCCGTTTATGCCCTGAACCACCGTCTGGCGGCAGCCTGGCACGTCGGTGGTAATTACCGCTCGGCCCATGGCCATGGCTTCCTGGGTACTCACGGGAACGCCTTCACGGAATGAGGGCAATACAAATACGCTGGACTGAGTCATCCATGGCTGTACCGGGGTGTGACCATGCCATTCCACAATGCCCTCGGTGACCCATGCTTGGACATCTGCTTCAGTGATGGCGCCGGGATTGTCGTCGAGTCCCCCCAGCAAAATAAAGCGTGCCTGTGGATATTCTTGTTTGACGATACGTGCCGCAGCGGCGTATTGTTCCACCCCTTTTTCACGCAGCAGCCTTGCTACCAAGATGAAGGTTGGGGGGTGTAGAACCGGCGGTGTGGGTACCCAGTGCGTCAGATCAACGCCAATGCCACCTAGTAAAAAACCTTTGCCTGGGGGCAGTGCGCCAGCAGCCTCCAGTTCGGACAGGTCATCCGGGTTTAAGAAAATGACCCGTTTGGCGCGTGATATGCCCAGCTTGTATAGCCATAGCACCAGCCACTTGAGTAAACGGCGTTTCAATGGCAGTACGTTCCCTGTAGGCGTAAAGACAAAACCCAAACCTTCCACCATGGCAAAACGATGGGGTACTCCTGCCAACCAAGCGGCCAACGTGCCAAAAATGACTGGCTTGATGAAATAACCCAATGTCACATCAGGTTGTAAACGTCGTAGTAAGCGTGCCATGCGCCAAGTGTTGATGGCGTCACGCAATGGATTCATTCCAGTGCGTTCCATAGGGCAATCTACCGGTGTTGCCCCTAGTTTCTGTATGGCAGTACGTGTGAGTTCGTCAAAATTGGGGGCCAAGGCGAATACCCGGATACCTTGGACATGCAAGGAACGGATTAATAGGGAACGGAAATTTACCAGTGACGGGGCGTGAGATGTGATAAGAGCAATCGATTGTCTCATTGAATGGAATTAAATAATTCTGCAAGCAGATATTTCTTATCGATAGATAGCTGGGCTAATTTGGAGATATTTTCTTTTTCAATTACTCTTGTTTCTTTTGCAAATTTCAATATTCCTTCTATATTCTCACTTCCAGTTCGAAAGTATGGTGTATTTTTTTGGAAAACATCTTGATAATCTCCATAAACTGGTAAACCAAGCATGAGGTATTCACGGGTTTTTAATGGACAGGCCTGTTTCATTTTTTTTCTATCAAGTGCGAATGAGGCCAAGCCAATCCAGCATTGCTGGCTGAGTATTACAATTTCTTCATGGGTTAACGCCCCATATATCCGAATGCGAGAGTCTTGGACTAGTAGGAGGGACTCTTTAGGAATTTCCCCTACTAGGTGTAATAAGAACTTTTCTTTGCTTTTTGCGATAGTGGTCAGTAGTCTATCTAAACCATGCCAAGGAGCGAAATTGGCGACAAACAAGAATTCTGGAATATCTTCGCTGCGCCTATCTATCAGTTTCTGTTCATTGAAAATAATGCCGTTGGGATAAACATATGATGGTTTGCCAGGCACTCCTGCACGCGTCAATTCATAATCTACGATTTCTTGCGTCATCCCAATAATTCCAGAAGCTTTGGCAATAGTAGGATTCCCTATGAAAGTTTCTAGGCTTGAGCGTATCCAGCCTGCGATGCCTTCAGGCAATGCCAATTCAGGTACTTCTAAGGTGTGATGTACAAAGTAAACTGGTTTTTTGCAGCGTTTTACGAATGCAAGTTGAAAAGGGTCATGCACGTAATATCGCAATAAAAAAATATCTACCTTGTCTTGCTGATTTAATAACCAGTTATGATAATTTTTACGCAATTGCCCCCAAGCTAGTAGCTTCTTTAGCCTAGTATTTAAATTTTCAGCATTAATGCTTGAATCAAAGTGCATGACTTTGAATGCCCCCTTGGAGTGCATAGGGCAGAACATTTTGACTTGCCATTCAAGTCCCAAGGCATGAGCTGCCTCTTGTTCCCAATCCATTTGCGTGCAAATGCCAGAGGGGGGGCGCAACAGTGCTGCACTATGCAGTACGCGCAGTTTGCTCTTATTTCTTTCCATTAGACCCCCATTCCTTTCCGTAGCCACGTCACAATTTGCCCAGCCGCATCCCCTGTTCCATAAGGCTTGACATCATTGCCTCTGCTCCCCAATGCTGCGGTAATGGCAGATTGCAGGCTGGCTGCATCCACCGGTGGTGCGAGTCGATTCCAGCCAGCCTCAATCAGCTCCGTCCATTCCGTCTCGTCACGCAGTGTGACGCAGGGTACTTGGTGGAAAAATGCCTCTTTCTGTACACCGCCCGAATCGGTGGCAATCAGCGCGGCAAATTTTTCCAGCTGTACCATGTCCAAATAGCCTACAGGTTCGATCAGATGCACGACCCGCGACAGCGCGTCCAGCCGTCCAGATTGCTTCAATACAGCGCGGGTACGTGGATGCAAGGGCCAGACTACAGGCAGCGTCTTGGCGGTGGCGATCAGCGCCAAGACTATTGCATCCAGGCGCTCGGAATCGTCGGTGTTCTCGGCACGGTGGATGGTGGTCAGCACATAGTTACCAGCGTCTAAGCCTAGCTGCTCCAATAGCCGGACGTTTGATTGCACGCGGGCACCGTGGTGCAGAGCCACGTCGTACATTACGTCGCCAACGGGGATGATGGATGCTGGTGCAAAGCCTTCGCGTTTGAGGTGGTCTGCGGCAGACTGCGTGGGGGTGAATAACCAGCGTGAGATGCGGTCGGTCAAGATGCGGTTGATCTCCTCGGGCATAGCCATGTTGAAGCTGCGCAACCCCGCCTCAACGTGTGCCACAGGGATGTGCAGCTTGGCGGCGGCCAGAGCACCTGCTAGAGTGGAATTGGTGTCACCATAGACCAGTACGACATCAGGTTTTTCATATAGCAGCACTTGCTCTACGGCTTCGAGCATCCGCCCGGTCATGGCACCGTGGTTGCCGCCGTGGATGCCCAAGAAGTAATCTGGCTTGGTCATTCCCAATTCGGTAAAAAACACGTCGGACATGTTATCGTCAAAGTGCTGACCAGTATGCACCACGATTTCTTGCAAGCTAGTGGTTTGCGTTATAGCGTGTGAGACTACGCTGGCTTTAATGAATTGGGGACGAGCGCCCAATATGGTTATTATTTTCATAGCAATTTAGATATTTCTCTATTTAATATATTTGCTTCTGCATCGAAGTTTAAGCATTGCGCTGCATGGTTGGATGCATTTTTATAATTATTAATTTTTTCAATATTTAGTCCACTTAGCATCTTTGCCAATGCAGCCGGGTCAAAAGAAGGTGCAATCAGACCACAATCGTATTTTTTCACCAAAGCAGCCATCTCTGGTGACGGGCCAATCGCGATGGCTAATCTGGCCTGGATAAATTCAAAAAATTTATTGGGTAACGCATGTTCGTGGTTAAAATTTATTGGAGGGAGTATATAGACTCCAATATCAAATTCATTGATTCGCGTACAAATATCAGGCATAGGAACAGGATCAATAAATCGAATTCTTGGATCGCCTTTTGACTTATCTTGAAGTTTGCTGAGATAAATAGGATCTGTTGCTACTAGCATAAAATCGAGCGTAAAACGCTCATCCAAATAATGCATCATCTCAATGATGACTTCGATATGGCGTGAGCGAATTGCCGCACCATGATGAATTAGACGAATATGATTTTTTCTGAGTGTGCTTGGACTTAGGTTCTGATATAAAGGTGCGTTATGTATAACACTGGGTTGTACCCCATACTCTTGATGGTATTCGTCTGCAATACCTTGGCATACCGTTGTCATGCTGGTTGCCAGGGGTAAGTAACGCTGACATAAATAATGACTATATCGTTCAAAAAATAAACGCCAACGCCAACTATCTTCGAATTCTTTGGGGGTGTATTCGTGAGCATCGACTAGTACGGGATAGCCTTTTGCAATTTTTAGAGCCACAGGCAGCGCAGAGACATCATTGGCCAAAACAACGTCAAATTGCTGATTAGAAAATAATTGTAAACTTTCCTGAATATGTGGTTTGCTCCAATAATGCCATTCAAACTGTCTAGTTATCAGTTGTCCTGCCCAAAGTATTTTTTTCCAAAGGCCAAGTTTTGGAGGGTGGAGTTCGAAGAAGTCTACATTTGCATCCGGTTTGCTTCCAAAACCGGCTACGGTAATTTTATATTCTTTTGTTAGCACCCAAATTTGGCGCATAACACGCGGGTCTCGTGAGATGTTTGAGAAAGAAATAATAAGAATGCGCTTCATAATAAGTAATTTATCTTAATTTTTAGGGGGTAGCATAAATAAACTGTACCATCGACAAAAATTCACCCAGCGCCATACTTGCCATGAAAATGGTTTTTTATCTGAGATAATAAGATCAAACTCTTGTAGTACTTTAGATTGATCAAAAAATGGGAGTTGAAAATCTTCCTGTAGCCATTCCCGAATGGTTGGTGCCATACCCAATAGCCAGTCTTGCTCGGGAGTGGCGAATCCAATTTTGTCGCGTCTGTCCAATACATCATCAGGCACGATGCCGCGCATGGCAGCACGGAAAATACTTTTTGTCTCACCCTGGGATGAAATCAAAAACTCCTCTGGCATGGAGAGTAGTAATTCCACCATGTCCAGTGTTAAAAAAGGCACACGGCTTTCCACTGAAAAACGCATGGAATTGCGATCGCCATGGCGCAGCAAACTTGGCAGCCCTCTGCGGGATAACGACAACGCCAGTTCTGCTGTCACTCTGCGCCCACGGCTCTGGCTGACGGGACGTTGCAGTGGCACTTGTAAATTGACACCCGCTTCGCGCAGCGGCTGTTCCCGCATCCAGTCAGGGATATTTTTGTTGCCATTGATTTTTCGGAGTACTTGGTACAGCTTGCCAGACGTGAAGGCTGCAATTCCTGCTTTCGCACCGTAGGCAAGACTGCGGCCCGGCCACTGGGCCCATTGATTTAAGAATTGCCACGCTTTCCTCCATTGCCCCGTCTCGAGCAAACTACGCAGCCGTTGCCCCGGATAACCGTTGTAACCCGCGAGCATTTCGTCGGCCCCTTGACCATCCAGCGTGACGGTGATGCCTTGCTCTTTGGCCAGTTGGAACACCCGGTATTGCGCATAAATGCTGGTGCTGCCAAAAGGTTCGCCCTGGGCGCGGATCATGTCATCCAGGTTGCGTGCCAGCTCTTGCGGGGTAACGTGCACCTTGTGCGGTATCGCGCCCACATGCTGGTTAACGCGATCGACCCAGTGTTCTTCATTTACATCGCTGCCTTCGGCAATAAAGCTGAAGGTGTGGATCGGCAGATCGGGTTCGACATGGCGCATGGCGCAGACCACGGCGGAGGAGTCAATACCGCCCGACAGCGCCGCGCCCAGAGGTACATCGCTGCGCAGGTGCAGGCGGATGTTGTGCAAAAACTGCTCGCGCACCTGTTCCACAGCATCGTCAAAGCGCCAGCCCGGGCGCTCGGTAATGTCGGGTTGCCACCAGCGCTGTGGCGCATTGACCTGACCCGTAGCGATGTTCATTTGCAGCCAGTGGCCTGGGGAGAGGTGATGCACGTTTGCGTAGAAAGTGTCGGGCGTGCTGTCGTAGTCGCCATGCACTAGGTAGTCGTAGGCGCGTTGCCAGTTGAGCTGGGGTTTGGCGGGCAAAAGCTGCAAGAGTGCGGGCAGTTCTGACGCAAAGGCAAAGCCCTTGCTTTGCCCTGCATGGCCAGCAGAGTAAAAGAAGGGCTTGATGCCAAAGGCATCGCGCACGCAGGTAAGGGTGGCCTGTGTTTTGTCCAGAACGGCAAAGGCAAACATGCCCGTCAGGCGTGGTAAGCACGCACTGCCCCAGTGTGCCCAGGCGGCCAGCAGCACCTCGGTGTCAGAGTCTGAGGTGAAGGGGTATCCGTACGCTTCCAGTTCGGCGCGTAGCTCGCGGTAGTTGTAAATTTCGCCGTTAAAGACGATGGCCCAGCGCCCGTCAGGTGAGTGCATGGGCTGGTGGCCGGCAGCACTCAGATCGATGATTGATAACCGTGCTTGTGCCAATCCCACGGTGGCTGAATCCATAGGGTAGAGCTCATGGCCCTTGTCGTTCGGCCCTCGATGGCGCATAGCGTGAAGAGCGTTGGGGAGAGCATTACTTGCTTCGAGATATTGATGCCACCAACCTCCGGCGATTCCGCACATATTTAAACCTTGTAATTAAGTTGCTGTTTGGAGGATTTTATTATAAGAGTTAAATAAATAAAATATAAAATCACTTCATGAATAGTGAAAATTATAAAGAATTCTTGGATGGGCAAGAATGAAGAGAAATACAAAGTCGGGATAATTGTGCAAAAATATAATATCTGCCAAAAAACACCTGTTTTAACATTTTTCTCCAACCCCATTACGGTACTGAGGGGACTAACAGCAAAGCGTATGGCTACTGCAATCACTAAATACCCCGCATATACACCAGCTTCACGCCATTTTTCGCCAAATACAAAGGAAAATAAATCATCTCCCCATATAAATAATATTGGTATGACGGGAAGGTATGTGAGGAGTAGAATAATGAATGTTTTGATGATATATTTATTTAATTTTTCTGGTGCTGTGTGACTGATTTCTACTATTTTTTGAAAAAGTACTTGGCCTACTGCTGCCGAGATAATTGTGGCAGGGATATTTAGCACTCGAAAGGTTAGGCTAAACATCCCTGTGATCGTATAGGAATAGAATCTTGTTAATATAAAAACTGGCATTTGTGCTGCTGCTGTATCGCACAAACTCCCGAATATACTGTATTGCGGAAATTTTTTATATTCAAGCATCTTTTCGATGATGGTTTCTTTGTTTTTTATATCCTTTATTTTTTTATAGGTGTTATCTTTTTTTAATAGAAAAATAACTGATGAGGCTATTCCTAGTATTTGTCCTATTATGAGTCCTCCACTCATTTTTGAAAAGCCAAACAATGTTTGGGTTAATCCTTGGGTTAAACTTTGATTAACTCTGGATGTCGCGATATTTTTAAATTTCTTTTGGCGATTGTTCCAGTAAGTTAATGATTGGTAAATACCCGTGAGTAGTGCAGAAAAGGGTAGTAAGTATAGCCAAGGTGCGATATCTTTATTTCCTAATAAGTTTGCAATTTCTTTATTAAGTAATGATATCGGAATGCATAGTAATGTAGCAGTCAAGAAGGCTATTATCATGGATGTTTGTAATAATATCTTTGCTTCTTCATCACTCTTTGGAAGCATAATTGTTATTTCATAACGTCCAGCAATGATAACGCTCAGGATTGTTACGCAGGCTCCATATAAGGCCAGAAGGCCAAAGTCTTCCGGTGTAAAAATTCTTGTCAATATTGGGATGATTGAAATAGGAATGGCTTGGGAGAGTACCGTCCCCATCATTAGAGTAAAGGTGTTTTTAATGATTTCATTTTTCAATATATTTTTCATCATTGAATAATATTTTTTATTATTGGTGTGGCTTCCCTAGTATATTGCTCTATACCGATTTCATTTAAATGGTGTTCGTCATAATAAATAATTTTACCTTCCCATAGAGGAATAGATTTAAATACCGAAAAATCTTGAAAATTTAAATATGAAATTTTCCCGTTGCATGAGATTCTTTTTAATTTATTATTTGCGTTTATGTACTCTGGATTGATTCCGGAAATTGCAGTAAAGTAGGGAGTGGAAAATTTATAACTCCTCATGGGGTTCACCCTTAACAGAGGTTCTTGACTAATTATATATTTTTTGGCTTTATTGTTTTCTATAAAATTTTGTAGAATATTTTCAAATTCTTGTGATTTGAAATGCCAGTTCCAAAATGCTGCTAAAAATATAATTTCTGCTTTTTCTATATAAGGTTTTGCATATTCAATTTGGGCCAAGCGGGAGTTGTGCGCCCACTCGGCAATGCGCTGGTAATCAAACCCCGGGATGGTCACACAGCTGCTGGCAGTAATGATGCGTGCCTTGAAGCCCAACTCCTTGCCTAATTGATCGAAGAACAGGTTCAGCATGGCAGCATGGGAGTCGCCCAGCACCAACACTTCTTTATCGCTGTTGAGGTCGCCTTTCAGGCAGTCCCCTACGATCTGCCCGTGGCAGATTGTTGCTGGGTCGGCGTAGCGTTGGTACTCGATGGGAAGTGGTGGTGGAGATAATGCTTGGTTGATTCTGGCCATACTGGAGCCGGTGACCAGCGCAGCTCCTGCCAGCACGCTATAGCCCAGTGCTTGTTTGAGGCGGATTTGATGCACACGCAGCGGGATTTCGACCCAGTAAAACGACAGGGTGGCCAATAACAGGGTGAGGGCAAGGAATAGCAGGCTAGATGGCATGTCCAGCACCTGCGAGCCTGTGCAGTAGCGCAGCAAAGCCAATACTGGCCAGTGCCACAGGTAGAGTGAATATGACAGTTCGCCCAGCCAGACCATGGGTTTGTTGGTCAGGAGCTGGCTTGCGAGTCCTTGTGCTGGAGATAAGAGGACGAGCGCAGCACCAGCGACAGGCAAGAGAGCTGGTACACCAGGAAAGGGGCCTAACTGGGGTTGTATTACTGCTGAGATCAGGACTAAAACTATTCCTAGCTTGCTGTACCAGGAATGCCACCCCTTTCCTGTGTTTATATACAGTGCAACAAGGCCGCCAACAAAAAATTCAGGCAAACGGGCATACAAGCTGTAGTAGGTTGCTTGCTGAATACCTAAGATGCGTAGGCGGTATTCCGCTACGGCAGTCAGACCAAGCAATAGCACTGCAAAAACCCACTTAAGTGCTTTGATGGGCAGGAGTAAAACCAATAAGGGCGCCAAAAGGTAAAACTGGATTTCTACGGCCAGCGACCAGGTATGCAGCAAGGGTTGTTCATGGTTTGCTGGAGCAAAATAATCTCCAAAACCTGAAAAATAGTGATTGCTGCTAAACCAGATGGCTTGTTTTAATCCATTTTTATAAACGGCCAGATCCTGTGGAATAAAAAATATCGCTGCTAGCAGAGAAACAAGGACCAGCATTGAAAAATATGCAGGCGTAATGCGTTTCAGGCGGCTGATATAAAAATACTTTAAAACATTGATAATTTGGTAGTCAGGTTGTTTTTTTTTATGCAGCAGGATACTGACGATTAAGAAACCTGAAATGACCAGAAATACATCTACGCCAACAAATCCGCCAGGGAGCCATGCTGGGTTGAAATGAAACAGCATCACAACCAAGACTGCGATGGCTCGCAGCCCTTGGATGTCGGGGCGGTAATTTATGGCACTCATGACGCAGGCGAATTGCGCTTTTATTGTTGAGTAATCGCCGCTGCGATGGTTTCGATACTGGCTTCATCCAGATACGGATGCATCGGCAAACTAATTACTTTTTTCGCCACCGCATCCCCCACGGGCAGATGTGCCTTCAGGTCGGCCACGGCAGGCTGCTGGTTCAGCGGGATGGGGTAATGCACTGCAGTGGGGATGCCTTGTACCTTGAGCTTTTCCTGTAGCTCCTGGCGATTGGGCACTTGCAGGGTGTACTGCGCCCATGCGCTGGTGTTGTGGGTGTCTGTATGCGGGAGAACGATGCGTTCCGGATTTCCCTCTTCGTGGGAATGGTCGATGAGCAGATCTCGGTATTTTTGGGCGACTTGCTGGCGCAGGGCGATTTCTTCGTCCAGCACGGCCAGTTTGGGCAGCAGGATGGCTGCCTGCAGGGTGTCCAGGCGGCTGTTTACGCCAACCCGGATGTGGTGGTAGCGGCGGTCTTGGCCGTGGCGGGCGATCTGGCGCATGACTGTGGCCAGCTCGTCGTCATTTGTAAAGATGGCACCGCCATCGCCATAGCAGCCCAGGGGTTTGCTGGGGAAGAAGCTGGTGCAGGCAATTGTTGTCAGGTTGCAGCTTTTGCGGCCTTTGTAGGTTGCGCCAAAGCTTTGCGCAGCATCTTCGATCACCGGGATGCCGTGCTTGGCGGCAATGGCGTTGATGGCGTCGTAGTCGGCGCATTGGCCGTACAGGCTGACCGGGATGATGGCCTTGGTTCGGGAGGTGATGGCCGCTTCCAGCAAAGCCGGGTCGAGGTTGCAGGTGCGCGGGTCGATGTCCACGTATACGGGTTTGGCGCCGAGCAGGGCCACGGTTTCTGCGGTGGCGATGTAGGTAAAGCCGGGGGTGATGACTTCATCGCCCGGGCCGATGCCCAGTGCCATTTGGGCAATTTGCAGGGCGTCGGTGCCGTTGGCTACCGTGATGCAGTACTTGGCGCCGGTGTAGGCGGCCAGCTTTTCTTCCAGTTCGGCCACTTCGGGGCCAAGGATGTATTGGCCGTGATTGAGCACCTTCTGGATGTTGGCGTCAATTTGCGCTTTGAGGTGCTGGTATTGGGTTTTAAGGTCGATGAAGTCCATGGCGTTACCCGGTGGTTCTGGTCAGCGTTTTGTCGTCGAGGGTGTAGAGCGTGCCGGTGTGGGGGCAGCGGGCCTGGGCCGGGCCTTGCAGGGGCAGATCTAGCTGTTCGCCGAACTCGCTCATCCAGCCGATCTGCTTTGCCGGTACACCGACCATCAGGGCGTATGCCGGTACGTCCTTGTTGATGACGGCTCCGGCACCGATGAAGGCGTATTCGCCAATCGTCACGCCGCAAACGATGGTGCAGTTGGCCCCCAGCGTGGCGCCCTGCTTGACCAGGGTGTTGCGGTATTCGCTTTTGCGCTCGATGAGCGAACGCGGGTTGTATACGTTGGTAAACACCATGCTGGGGCCGCAGAACACGCCTTCTTCCAGCGTGACGTTGTCGTACACGCTGACGTTGTTCTGCACCTTGCAGTGGTCGCCAATGGTGACTTTGTTGCCGACAAAGACGTTCTGCCCGAGCGAGACTCCCTTGCCGATGCGTGCGCCGCCGCACACATGGACGAAGTGCCAGATGCGGCTGCCTTCGCCAATTTGTGCGCCGTCGTCCACGATCGCGCTGGGGTGGATGGTGATCGCAGTCATGCCAGGCGTGCCACAAAGGGATGCACTTCCCCGGCCGTGCCCGCGATGGGCTGGGCAGAGCGGATGACGTTCACGGTTTCGATGCAGTGGCGTGCGTCTTCCAGCCCATAGCCGCGGCCTGCCAGAATTTCCTGGTAGCTGGTGGTGTGCAGCTCGGTAAAACCTTCGGAAAACTCCAGTTGCTCGCCGCTGATGTCGATGCTGCGGAAAGTGGGCTTTTTACCTTTGACCTCGTCGGGCAGGTCATTGGCGTCGATCGACAGGAACCAGCGCACACGGGCGCGTTCGTATTCCAGATAGCCTGCGGCCTTGTCGGCAGCGCTGTAATGCACGACGTTGCGCTGCAGCTTGCCAAAGACGAAGTGCAGCATGTCGTAGAAGTGCACGCCGATGTTGGTGGCTACGCCGAAGGATTTGTTTTGATCGCCTTTCCAGCTTTCCATGTACCACTTGCCGCGGCTGGTGATGTAGGTCAGCTCCACGTCGAATTTGCGATCGGCAGGCGCAGCAGCGACTTTTTCGCGCAGTTTCAGGATGGCGTCGTGGTGGCGCAGTTGCAGGATGTTGAAAACACGTTTGCCGGTTTCGCGTTCGACCAGGGCCAGTTCGTCGATCAGCGCCGGGGTGGGCACCAGGGGTTTTTCGCAGATGACGTCGCAGCCCAGGCGCAGGCCCGCGGCAATATGGGCGTGGTGCAGGTAGTTGGGCGAGCAGATGGCGACGTAATCCAGCGCAGTGGCCGGGTTGCGCTTGAGCTGGTGGGCGTATTCGTAAAAGCGCTCGAATTGCGTAAAAAACTCGCTTTGGGGCGAGATGCTGTCGATGATGCCGACGGAGTCGTTGATGTCGTAGGCGACGGCCAGGTGGTTGCCGGTGTCTTTGATGGCTCGCATGTGGCGTGGAGCAATGTAGCCGGCAGCGCCGATCAGGGCGAAGTTTTTCATGAGGAATACCTGAGGATTGTTAGAGGCGGAAGACGTTGAAGCCTGCTGCGGCCAGCATGTGGCGGTCGTACAGGCTTTTTACGTCGGCCAGCACCGGGCTGTTGCCGCGCGTGAGGGCCTTGAGTTGTTCGGGAGAGAGGGCGCGGTACTCGTTGTGCCCTACGGCAACGATCAGCGCATCCACGGGGTGGTCTTTATCGATGATTCCCAGGGGAATGCCGTATTCGTGCTGCACCTCGGCCGGGTCGGCCCAGGCATCGGCAACGATGACTTCGGCCCCCCAGGACTGGAGTTCACGCACCACGTCGATCACTTTGCTGTTGCGGATGTCCGGGCAGTTTTCCTTGAAGGTCATGCCCAGCACGCCGATGCGGCAGCGCGGCACGTCCATGCCGGCTTGCAGCATGCGCTTGATGGTGTTGCGGGCCACGTAGCGGCCCATGTTGTCGTTGATGCGCCGGCCCGCAAGGATGACCTGCGGGTGATAGCCCACCTGCTCTGCCTTGTGCGTGAGGTAGTACGGGTCCACGCCGATGCAGTGGCCGCCCACCATGCCGGGGCGAAAGGGCAGGAAATTCCATTTGCTGCCGGCGGCTTCCAGCACGTCCAATGTGTCGATCCCCAGGCGGGCAAAGATGACGGACAGCTCGTTCACCAGGGCAATGTTCAGGTCGCGCTGGGTGTTTTCAATGACCTTGGCGGCTTCTGCTACCTTGATGCTGCTGGCCGGATGCGTGCCGGCGGTGATGATTTGGCGGTACAGCGCATCCACTGCCAGGGCTGCTTCGGGGGTGCTGCCGCTGGTGATTTTTTTGATGGTGGTGAGCGTATTGACCTTGTCGCCAGGGTTGATGCGCTCGGGGCTGTAGCCGCAGAAAAAATCCTGGTTGAATTTCAGGCCCGAGGCTTTTTCCAGCTCAGGGACGCAGATTTCTTCGGTTGCACCGGGAAATACGGTGGACTCATAAATCACCACATCCCCTTTTTTCAGCACGCTGCCGACGGTTTGGCTGGCCTTGACCAGAGGGGTGAGGTCGGGGCGATGGGCATCGTCCACAGGTGTCGGTACGGTCACGATGAAAATGCCGCAGTCACGCAGGTCGTCCAACTGGCTGCTGAAGCGCAGATGCCGGGCGGCCTTGAGCTGTTCGGGGCTGCATTCCAGTGTGTGATCCTGGCCCCCTTGCAGTTCGGCCACGCGGGTCCGGTTGATGTCGAAGCCGATGACCGGGCGGTGCTTGCCAAATTCAACGGCCAGGGGCAGGCCGACATAGCCCAGGCCAATAAGGGCAATGGTTGTGTTGTTCAGGTTCATGATTTTTTGTTGGAAATTCAAATACGGCCCAAGCGCTCCCGCTGATAACTGCCATCCTGCACCTGTCGGCACCAGGCGAGATTATCCAAGTACCAGGCCACCGTCTTGCGCAGGCCGGTATCGAAAGTCTCCTGCGGCACCCAGCCCAGCGCCTGCTCGATTTTGCGGGCGTCGATGGCGTAGCGCAGGTCGTGGCCGGGGCGGTCGGCGACGAAGGTGATCTGCGCGGCGTAGCTTTGGCCGTCGGCGCGGGGGTGCAGGTCGTCCAGCAGGGTGCAAATACTGCGTACCACGTCGATGTTGCGCTTTTCGTTGTGGCCGCCGATGTTGTAGGTTTCGCCCACTTGGCCGTGCGTGACGACGGCGTAGAGCGCCCGGGCATGGTCTTCGACGTAGAGCCAATCGCGGATTTGCTCGCCCTTCCCATACACCGGCAGGGGCTTGCCCTCTAGAGCATTTAGGATGACGAGGGGAATCAGCTTTTCCGGGAAATGGTAGGGGCCGTAGTTGTTCGAGCAGTTGGTCACCAGCGTGGGCAGGCCATAGGTGCGCTGCCAGGCGCGGACGAGGTGGTCGGAGCTGGCCTTGCTGGCGCTGTACGGGCTGCTGGGGGCGTAGGGGGTGGTTTCGGTGAACAGGTCGTCCGTGCCGTGCAGGTCGCCGTAGACCTCGTCGGTGCTGATGTGGTGCAGGCGGAAGGCGGATTTTTGGGTGCCCTCCAGCCCGTTCCAGTACGTGCGGGCGGCTTCCAGCAGGGTATAGGTGCCGACGATGTTGGTCTCGATGAACGCCGCAGGGCCGTCGATGGAGCGGTCCACATGGCTTTCGGCGGCCAGGTGCATGACGGCGTCGGGCCGGTGCTGGGCAAAGATGCGGTCAAGTTCGGCGCGGTGGCAGATGTCCACCTGCTCGAAAGCGTAGCGGGGGCCGGCGCTGCATTCGGCCAGCGAGCCGAGGTTGCCGGCGTAGGTGAGCTTGTCGACATTCACCACGCTGTCGGGGGTATGGCGGAGGAGGTGGCGAATCAGGGCCGAGCCAATAAAGCCAGCGCCGCCAGTGACCAGGAGTTTCATAGGGATGTAAGTAGCTGCTGACGTATTCTGCTCGCAAGCAATTAACGATTGTAAACAGCGGGGCCGTGGCGCTGGTCGGGCGGGTTGTTTGTGAAAAGCACGTTCGTGCCAATGGTGCGTACCAGCTTGGCTACACTTACGCACCGCCCCGGATGGGGTTTTATTTTGTGTCGCTATGTATTCTGCTGTCATCACGGGCACCGGGCTGTACCAGCCGCCTTTCACGATCACCAATACCGAGCTGGTCGAAGCCTTCAACCGCTATGTGGATTTGCACAATGCCCGCCATGCGCAGGCCATCGAGCGGGGCGAGCAGGCGCCGTTGCAGCATTCGAGCGTGGAGTTCATCCAAAAAGCCTCGGGCATCCAGCAGCGCTACGTGATGGAAAAAAGCGGCATTCTCGACCCCGAACGCATGTTCCCCCATTACCCGCAGCGCGGCGACGATGAACTGTCGCTGATGGCCGAGATCGCCGTGGCCGCTGCGCAGCAGGCGCTGGCGCAGGCCGGGCGCACCGGGGCGGACGTGGACATGGTGCTGTGCGCCGCTTCCAACATGCAGCGGGCCTACCCGGCGATGGCGGTGGAAATCCAGCAGGCGCTGGGCGCCGGGGGCTACGGGTTCGACATGAACGTGGCCTGCTCGTCGGCCACGTTTGCGCTGGAGCAGGCGGTCAATGCCGTGCGCTCTGGGGCAAGCCGTTGCGTGCTGGTGGTGAACCCGGAAATCACCTCGGCCCACCAGGAATGGCGCGACCGCGATTGCCACTTCATCTTTGGCGACGTGTGTACCGCTATCCTGATCGAGCGGGCCGATGCTGCCGTGGCGGCCGAGCGCTGGGAAGTCCTGAGTACCCGGCTGGCGACGCAGTTTTCCAACAACATCCGCAACAACTTCGGTTTCATGAACCGTTGCGAGGACACCGACCCCCAGGCCCGCGACAAGACCTTCCGCCAGGAAGGGCGCAAGGTGTTCAAGGAAGTGGTGCCGATTGCCGCCGCCCACATCGAGGGCCATCTGGCACAGCTGCAATTGCAGCCCGATCAGGTGCGCCGCTACTGGCTGCACCAGGCCAATGAGGGGATGAACCAGCTCGTCATCAAAAAACTGGTGGGCACGGCCACTGCCGACCGCGCTCCGCTGATTCTGGATACCTTTGCCAACACGGCCTCTGCCGGCTCCATCATCGCTTTCCACCAGCACCGCGCCGACCTGCAAGCCGGGGACGTGGGCGTGATCTGCTCCTTCGGCGCAGGCTATTCGGTGGGCAGCGTGGCGGTGCGCAAGCAGTAAGAGCGTGTTCCAATAAAAAAATAGCTGCTACCGCTGGTAGTTATTGGGTTTCAATATTGAATATTTCTGAAATCCAATAATAATCAGCGGTAGCAGCTATTTTATTTGAATCAATTAAGCAAGAGTCTCTGCTTGCACGGCCCTGGCGGCGACACGCGCTGCGGCCAAATCCCAGGCGCCGGTGCCGACGCTCTTGAAGACAAAGGGGCCCGCGCCGCCGGGGCCGTCTTGCATGAGCGAACCCAGCGAGCGCACCCGGCGCCAGTCGATGCCCGCACGCAGCAGGTCGCCTGCCTCGTGGCGGGCGCCTGCCGGGTCGTCGGAAAACAGCACGCTGCCATCCAGCGTGGTTTTGCCGATCTCGGCCATTTCGGGTTTGAATGCGCCCACGCCGATCACCAGCCGCCCCGGCCTGGCGGGTTCGTTATAGATCGGCTCGGTGCTGGTCGTGACCGTGATGACCACGTCCACGCTGGCGGGAATCGCCTCGGGGCAGGCGGCGATGTGCGGGTGGACGGGGCGCAGGCTGTCGCTGAAGGCCGCGGCCGCTTGCGGGCTGCTGCCGCGCACCCAGATTCGGGCCTGCGGGTAAATCGTGGCCAGCGCCTGCACGTGGTAGCGGGCCTGTGCGCCGGTGCCGTACAGCAGGATTTCCCGGGGCGCAGACGTTGCCAGCTCGCGGATTGCCAGCAGCGTGATGGCTGCGGTGCGGCGGCCCGTGACCTCCGGCCCGTCCAGGGCAAACAGCGGCTGGCCGGTGGCGGCATCGCACACCGTGACCGTGCCGTGAATGGTCGGAATGCCCAGCCTGGCGTTTTTGGGTTGCACAGTCACCAGCTTGTGAATCCCGATGTCGGCGGCAGTCGCCGGCATGCTCAGCAGCACGCCGCCATCGCCCAGCGGCACCACCATGCGTTCGGGGCTCAGGATCTGCCCCTGCGCATATTCGCCAGCGGCCACGGCCAGTGCGTCGATGACGGTTCGGAAATCCAGCAGCTCGGCCGTGCGGGCCGGGCCGAACACGGTCATGCCGTGGCTGGCGGCGGGTTTTTGCAGCTCGGGGAAGGAGGGCATGGAAAGACTTTTTGCTAACGGACGGGGGAGAGGCATCTCCCGGGTACTTTACCGCCCCTCGGGCGGAGGGTTTTGTGGCGGGGCGGAACGGGGATGGGGCCGGTACAACCGCACCCGGTTGCGCCCTCGGTTTTTGGCCTGGTACATGGCGGTATCGGCGCATTTGGTCAATTCGGCTTCGGTGCGGCCATGTTCGGGGTAGAGGGCGACGCCCTGGCTGCTGGAAATTTCCAGGCGGTGCCCGTCGATCTCGAAGGGCTGCTTGAGCGCGAGGTGGATTTTCTGCGCCACCTGCATGGCGCTGGAGGCATCGCGCACCCGGCTGAGCAGGATCAGGAACTCGTCCCCGCCGATGCGGGCCACGATGTCCGAGCCGCGCACGCAGGCATTGATGCGCGTGCCCACGGCGCACAGCAGCCGGTCGCCCACCAGGTGGCCGCAGGTGTCGTTGACGGGCTTGAACTTGTCCAGGTCCATGTAGATCAGCGCCATCGCATGCTGGTCGCGGTCGGCAAAGGCGCGGGCTTGCTGGAAATGCTCGCTGAACAACGAGCGGTTGGCCAGCCCGGTCAGGGCGTCGTGCTGGGCCATGTGCGCGATGCGCTCCTGCTGGCGCTTGCGCTCGGTAATGTCGCGGGTGATGCCCTGGAGCTCGATGCGCTGGTTTTCCGGGTTGTGCATCAGGTGGCAGATCACCTCGGCCCAGAGCGTTTGGCCGTCCTTGTGGCGCAGCTCCAGGGTGATGGTTTCATGGCCCCCGCTGGTGATGTCGCCTGCCTTGAATCGGGGCAGGCCGGGCTGCACGATGCGCTCGATGGCTTCCCGTGCGCCGGGCAGGCCGTTTTGCAGCACCTCCTCGGCGCTGTAGCCGAGCAGGGGCTGCACGGACGGACTGACGTAGCTGAAGCGCAGGGTCTCCACGTCCACGGTCCAGATCACGTCCTTCATCTCCTCCGTCAGCATGCGGTAGCGGCTCTCGCTCAGGCGCAGCCGGGTCTGGGTGCTGCGCAGGCGCTGGTTGGTGCGGTAGATGTAGACGATCACCACGATGCCCAGCAGCACCAGCATGGCGGCGCCGACCAGTGTGCGGGTCAGCGCATTGCGGGCCTGCTGCAACTGCCGATCCTTGGCGCTTTGGAACAGCAGGGGTTGAACGTCGAAGCCCGGCGGCACCAGGCCCAGGCGGGCATAGGTGGCGGCAATCTGCTGCCAGCGCTCCCGGGTCATGTAGCCCACTTCGACCAGGTCGGGCTGCATGAGCTGGATGATCTGCTCGGCCTCGAACTCCAGGAAGGCACGGCTCAGGTCGGGGGCGTAGTCATGCAGGATGAGGTCGATCACTTCCTCGCGGTGCGCCAGCGCGTACTTCCAGCCACGCACGCTGGCGTCCCAGAAGGCGTGGGCCAGCGCGGGCCGGCTGCGGGTGAGGACTTCGCTGGCAAACAGGTTGTCGCCGTAGAAATCGATGCCCGTCCGGCGCGGCGTGTAGATGTGAAACGGCACGCCCAGCTGGTTGAGCTGAAACGGTTCGTAGCTGGAATAGCCGGACATGATGGCCACCTTGCCGCTGGCCAGATCGCGCACGTCGCCGCTGTGCGGTAGCAGGCGCAGCGTCTTCGGGGAGATGTTCTCCTCGGCCAGGTAGGCCAGCAGCTCCCCGGCGGAGGCTTCCAGCATCGTCGGCGGGTTGCCCTGTTCGCGCAGCAGGTGCAGCGGCTTGTCGGCATGGGTCAGCAGCACCTGGGGAGAGTGTTGCAGCACCACGCCCAGCACCTGCACGGGCAGCCCGGCGGCGCGGCTTTGCACCAGGCCGCTGGTGCCGATGCCGAAGTCCGCCTGCCCTTCGATCACGTCCTGCACCGGGTCGGAATCGGGGGTGCCGGGGCGGATGTCCACTTCCAGCCCGGCCTCGCGGTAATAGCCCTGCTGCTGCGCGGCGTAGTACCCGGCGAATTGAAACGCATGGCGCCACTTCAGTTGCAGGCTTACTGCCGTTGCTGCATGGGTCGGGCCTGCGAACAGGCCGGGCAGGGACAGCAGAAAGCAGGCCAGAAGAGTCGCAGGGCGCATACGAGACAAGGGGGGAGGGGCGGACAAAGCCGATAATTCTAATTATTCATACATAAATGTTAATAATTTTTACCTATCAATTGACTCTGGGAATGCTATACAGACAGGCTATGGGTCTGCCGGTTGGCGAGGTTTTCCAGGGGGCCGGGGCTTAGATGTTTGATCCCAGGTTTTAATGGTGCAATCTTTTCCCTTGAATGGAAGGAAGCGCTATGGGCCAGGTTCTGCACGGGAGCGCCAGGACGACGGAGGCAATCCGTCGAACAATACAAAATAGTCAAGA